>JAYEPK010000271.1:0-3626 GCA_034723935.1 Thermoplasmatota archaeon | reverse complement strand
CCATTCCATCGGAGGGGTCCCAGGTAACAAAGTGACCCTGCTGGTGGTACCCATCGTCGCAGCTGCCGGAATGTTCATTCCCAAGACCTGCTCCAGAGCAATATCATCAGCTGGCGGTACCGCTGATATCCTGGAGACCATAGCCAATGTCACACTTCCAGGCTGGAAGATCAAGGAGATCACGGAAACCGTTGGGGGGACAATAGCATGGGGTGGTGGAGTGAACATTGCACCAGCAGATGATATCATAATCCGCGCTGAATATCCTCTTGCAATAGATCCCTACTCCCAGGTGATAGCATCGGTCCTTGCCAAGAAGAAGGCAGTAGGTGCTGATTACCTGCTGATGGACATACCAACAGGGCCCCATACAAAGGTCAATAACATGGACCTTGCAAGGACCTATGCAAGGGATTTCATGGAGATCGGTGAGCAGATCGGCATCCATGTGGAATGCGCCATAACCTTCGGAGGGCAGCCGGTCGGAAGGAATATCGGACCGGCACTCGAGTGCAAAGAGGCCCTTCAGGCACTTGAAGGGAACCCCCCCTCCTCCAGCACGGTTGAGAAGGCCACTTCCCTTGCCGGGATCATCCTCGAGATGGGGGGTTTCACGGGAGATGGCAAGGGGAAGGCAGATGAGATCCTGAGGTCCGGAAAGGCCCTGAACAAGTTCTGGGAGATCATCGAGGCCCAGGGGACCGACCACAAGGAGATCACCAGTGATAAGGTCCCCGTGGGAAAGTTCAAGGAAGATATCCTGGCACACCAGGGAGGATATGTATCCTCCATACACAACAAGAAGATGGTCAAGATCGCAAGGGCAGCTGGATGCCCCCATGACAAGATGGGGGGCATTGTTCTTCACAAGAAGAACGGAGATCAGGTGGACAAAGGAGATGTCCTCTTCACGATATATTCGAACATCGATCAAAAAATGAAGCTGGCAATGAACACTGCAAAGAAACAGGCACCATTCCAGATAGAGGGAATGGTGCTTGAGAGGGTCCCGGGAGAGCAGGTCATCCATTCCATTCGATAGAGATGGACCGATCCGGTAGTTCAGGGGGGAAACAACTGAGAAGGAGGACCGACAGGCGCAAAGGAGTGCTTCAGGGTCTGTTCCGGCAGAGACCCAGCAGGTTCAAACAGGTCCAGAGACACGTGAGGAAGAACAATGAGGGGAAGATGCCCCTGTCCTTCTACGGAACCCGTGACATCCTTACCAAGGACAACTGGAAGAAAATGGTATCCAGATACAACCCAAAAGAGGTCCTTGAGACACTCGACAAGATAGAGGAGAAGAAGAGGCTTGATGAGGCAGGGGTCCCCATTCCTGACACTTTTTTGATCCTGGAAGATCTCATTGACCTGGAAAGGTTCGAAAAATGGCTTTCCGAAAGAAAAGAGGGATTTGTGATCAAACCAAGCAGGGGACATGGTGGTTCCGGTGTACTCGTTGTCCTGAAAAGGGTTGCGAGCAGGTTCATATTGACATCGGGAAGAGGCGTTGAAAAACACCAGCTCGAGAGACATGCCAGGAAGATAATCGAGGGGCACTATACCAAAGGGACACCTGACAGGGTCATCATCGAACAGAAGCTCACACTCAGCAGAAAGCTCAGGGAACTTATGACCCCGGGGCTTGCTGACATACGTGTCGTGGCCTTGAAGGGGTTCCCACTGATGGCAATGACCAGGCTCCCCACAAGGAGATCCGGTGGAAAGGCCAACATACACCAGGGAGCAATAGGTGCGGGCATCTCGATTTCCGACGGGGCGATAGGATCCGCGACATACCTTCGCAAGAACGTCAAGTTACATCCGGTATCGGGAAGGGCTTTGATAGGTTTCAGGTTCAACATGTGGGATGAGATCCTCGAGACAGCTTCAGCTGCTGCTGATGCCATGGACATGGGTTTCGTCGGGGTAGACCTTGCGGTCGATGACAGAAAGGGAGTCGTGGTCCTTGAGGTCAACAAGAGACCGGGTCTCGAGATACAGAACGCCAACAGGTCCGGTCTGAAAAGAAGGATCAGATATGTGGAGAGATATATCAGGAAGAACGGAAAGCAGATAATGGATCTGGGTCCAGGTATCAAGGCCGAGCTTTCAAAGGTCTGGGATGCAAAGGACTGGAAAGGGAAAAAAGAACAGATAGAACCGGAAGAGTGACCCTATTCAAGGTCTTCGGGAGAGGATCCCACGATGACCTTTATCATTGTCCCCCCCTTCATGAAAAGGATATATCCGTAACGGTTCAAACGCTCCAGGGAATCCTCCACGAGGGGCCTGCTTTCATCGGGCAGAACCTTCTCGATAGGTAGGTCCTGAACACCGCTTTCCTCGTAATTGGACCTGAGCCGGTAGTAGATCCTCTTGTCCAGGGGCTTCAACCTGGACCTCCAGGGCAGCTCCGATCTCTTGGAGAAAAGTTCCTCTTCCTTGATCCTGTCCCTGACGCTCTCATTTCCTCTCTTCAGGAGCTCTTCCATTATCTCCCTGCCCCTGGACGGGTCCGTTCTGGTCCGTGAGAAACCTGTTCCGGTGAACTGCTTCCCGATATGGAGTCTCGTGACGGCCAATCCGAGCTTCACGGCTGCCATTGCGTCGGGCTCCCCGATGCCAGGCATGTCGAAGAACGCCTCCTCATGGGATCTTTTCACGGTCGAGAGTGCAAGTTCCTCCACAACTTTTTCAGGAGGTGGTGGGACATAGAGCGCCGTGAGCTGATAGTCCAGCACATCGAGATCGAACTCCTGGTCCCTGCCGAGGAGCGACGCATTGTTAATTACGAATGGAAGCTGGACCGGAGGGCCTCTGCCCTTCATCGCTTCTTTCAGCCTCCTTGGTCTTATAATGGAATAGCAGTCCTCCTTCACCTTCGCCCTGTCCATCTGTATCATTCCCTTCAATGAATTTACTGAATGATACCTGTACGTCCGGCTCCCGGATGTCCTGAATTCGACCGGTAACATGCTGATGATCGAGTTCGATACATCTCTCGGAGTTCCCCTTCCCGGCATCCCTGTCACTCCGATACCTTCTGATCCGAGCCCGCCTTTCCCGTAAACAGAGGATGGAGCTGATACGATGGTAAGACCGATTATCATGTCAAGGAGATCATCCTCAGGGTTCCTCCAATTCGAGGATACTTTGCTCAGGAACTCATCAACAGGGATATTCGGAGATGCAAGAGGAACCCTGGCCTCCGTGAAGGAACCCACCTCTATGATCGCCCTTCCCTCGGCCTGAAGTGAGAACGGTTTTCTTTTTCTTCCCATCCTTACCTCGTAGGTCTTTCCTCCTGGGTCGACCTCTATGAATGAACCTTCATCGGGGGGCACAGACATCCCATCGGGTAATCTGTACCTACTCCCGGTATCGATATCCGTGAAGAGGGATTTTCTAAGTGTAAAATGACGACTGTCCAGATACTTGACATAACCAACGTGGGAATACGCTTCTTCGAAAATGAGCCTCCGCTCGAACCGCGAGAACTCGGAACCTCTTTCTCTATCGGCCAATCTGATACCTTTCATGTTCCATCACTCCGGAATGCAAGGACCGTCGCCTCTTTTTTTAAGACCCCTGAACCTCATTTTTTTCCTGCTTTTCACATGCTC
>JAYEPK010000270.1:0-14489 GCA_034723935.1 Thermoplasmatota archaeon | reverse complement strand
CCATGTATCTCTCCAGATATTTATTGAATATCTTCTTGAACAGGACAGGGAACAGAATGCAGGAAATGATACCGTACAGGATGAGTGCAGCGGCAATATCCTCTCCGAGGATGCCGGCCTTCTTGCCCATATTGACCCCTGCAACTACCACGGACAGGTTCGTGCCCAGGAGAAAGGCCCCACCCAGATCGCTCCATTTGTGTTTGAAGTATCTTGAAAGAAGAAGGGGAACGGCCTTTGAGATTATCGCAATGACGATCATGATCAGGAGTATTCCTATGGTATATGGATTTGCCAGATCAGTGAATGATATCTCGAAACCCTGGTAAATGAAGAATATCGGTATCAGAAAACCGAATCCCAGGGGCATGAACTTCTCCATCATTGCTCCCCGCTCCTTGAATATGGTGGAGAACAGCATTCCACAAAAGAAAGCTCCGATGATCGCCTCCATGCCGATGAAGAGTGCAAGCCCGTAGAATATCAGGACCATTGCAAGCGTCATCCGGACCCCGAGCTCCGATTGGTCGTTCGGGTTCATTATCTGGGAGATCAGCTTTGGCTTGTACCATATCAACAGGTCCATGATCCAGAAAAGTATCAGAAAGACCACGGGAAGCAAAAGGACCTCGAGGACCGGCAGCCAACCACCTTCGGAAGCTGTGTAGAAAGAGATCAAGATTATGGCAAACACATCGGCAAGCTGGGTCAGGAGCATTATCTTGAACCCGAATCCTGTTCTATGCAATCTCATCTCCTTCAGAACAGGAAGAACAACAGCGACCGAGACACCACCCAGTATCAGGCCGACGATCATGGGGAGACCAAAGATAGTGGTCGCTGCAACAGCGATCATGAAGTTGGCGGAGAGTACCAGCATCGTTGCAACCTTTTCTCTCCTGGACAGGTTCCTCAGCTCCTCGAGATCGTTCTCCATACCGATCATGAACATGAGCATCACAAAACCAAGAGTTGAAAGGACCTCAAGGACATCACTTGTCAGTGATATCTCCAAACCGAAGAAGGATAAAGCTGCAATTATTGTGCCTATGATGACCCCGAAAAGGATCTCACCCACCACTATGGGGAGCTTCAATTTCCTGGCAAAGAACGGTGCCACGAATGCGAGTACTGCAACAAGGGCAAGGACCAGAAAAGGGTTTATATCGTTCATTCATCCCACCTATGGTACGATCAGCACCGACCCTGTCCAGAGATGGACCAGGCGGCGCATCTGTGATGTATGTATCTCCTTCAGGTTCTTCTTCAATATGACCAGGTCGTGTTCATCTCCCTTTACCTCTTTGATAAGTTCAACGGTCGGATCTCCCACTATCTTCTTCACATCCACTTCCACATCATATACCTGGGCGAACCTCTTCAGATAGAGAGCCCTCCTGTTGTTCCTGGGTTTGTAAAGGGCCGTGAGCCTGGACCCAAGGGACCTGCAGATCTGGATCGCAATGGATATCTCCTGATTGCAGTTCGGATGGAGGTACAAAAGTATGCTCCTGTACTTTTTCGACGATCTTGATACAAGGACCGGCATGGGAGCTCCCAGAATGATCCTGTCAAGGTCCGAGGAGATGAAAGGAAAGTAGAGCATCGTAGGTTTCGGACCAGGCACAACGAAAAAATCCAGATGAGGGGACCCCTCATCCATATGCAAGAACATGAGGTTCTGGAGGGCCCTTCCCCTCTTTCCAAGACCGGCGACCTTGAGGGATCCCTTGCCGGGATCGTCCAGAAGGTCATGAAAGGCAGAATCCATTGACATGGTGCTGCAGGGTATCCTTTTGGACATGAACCCGCGTGCGGAGGTGATCAGTTCCTCCTTTCCGTCGATGGAGATGAAATTGATCTCGGACCCCAGACGTTTTGCCAGAAGTTCTACCTCCTTGACCGCCATGAGGTCACGGTCCTTTACGAGCGGATAGAGTATATGGCCAGATGATTCGATCTTGCCGGTCTTGGAAAAGATCCTCCACACCTTCCTGGCTTTTTTCCCGACCATATCAATTGCTATCAGATCTCCGGACCTGATATGGGTATTCAGCGTAGGAGGAACCAGGGAATCTTCTCTTAGAATCGATCCGATCACACATCCTTCGGGTAGGCCAAGGTCACGAATGGAACAACCGACCGCTGGTGAATCCTCCTTTACGAATATCTGGATCGCATGCTTGGAATCCGGAAACAGCATGGTCTTTATCAGACCTTCCTCGTAACCTATCGGATGCTGGAAGACCTCTGCCCCGAGGCCTATGAACTTGTACATGTTATGCGGAGCATTGACCCTGGCGATTATCCTTGGTATCCCCAGACCCCTCAGAATGGAAACGGCTTCCAGGTTCTCGAGATCCCTGTTCATCAGGACGACCGCAACATCGAATTCCTTTCCTCCTACCTTCTCGATCACCTCGATAGAATTTCCATCGCCGTGGACCACGGCATTCGGTACCTCCTTGTCCTTGAGGAGATCCTTCAGCTCCCATACTCGAGAAGGATCGGCCTCTATAAGAGTGAAAGGTTCTTCAAGGTCCAGGGCCAGCTTGCCTCCGACCGACCCCCCTCCAAGTATCAGTATGCTCATCTCTCATCAACTCATTCATCACTGCCAGCATGGGCAATGTCGTCATAGTCATTCTTCAGGTTTCCTGTCTCAAGATAGAATTGTATGTCTGCAACCATCTCCATCATGGCCTCTGTTTCCATCCGGCCGTAATGGGAATACCATTGAACATTATCGTGGGGGCCCCTGAAGATGAATGTGGTCATGGGTACACCGGTCTCCTTTCCTGTCGGGATATACAGACCATAGAGTTCCCTGCCCTCGATCTCGGCCGCATCGTATGATGTCATCCTGAACCTCTCGAAAAATGATCCCTGTATTCCACTATCCTCCGGTCCAGAAGCAACACCTGCCTCCACCATCTCATCCCATTGATCGGCACAGGGAACACAACCCTGGGTCCAGAAGAAGAGAACGAAGATATCAACGTCCTCATCATCAATGGTAGTAAGCACGATCTCCGGGTGGGGGACCTCTTCATCCTTTTTTTCATGATCCTCAGGATAATCTATCCAGAAACCCTCGAAAGGAGGTATGACCGGATCGAGCCCGAGACATCCCAGACACTTGACGGAAGCAAGTTTTTCAACCTGATCGTAGCCTCCTTCTGTCGATCCGATCACCCAGGCACCTGTACCGAAACCCATTGCTAACAGAACAACCCCTATAGAAAGAAGAGGAGACATGGGTTTACCCCCATATCCTGGGAACGGGTCCTTGCCCCTTCTTCTCGAGGTCATTTCTTGAATACCCCCCTTATCGACCTGTTGAACAGAACGAACCTCTGTGCACTCGTTGGACAGGCTGTAACGCATCTACCGCATCTTATACACTCCGGGTCCCTCTTGTCCTCCTTGGGGTTGACCCCCATCGGACAGGCCTTGATACACAGCTGACAGTCAATGCATTCCTTACCCGTGTATTCTATATCGGTAATGGACAGTTTGTTTGTAGGTCCATACATCGCACCGATCGGACAGAGATACCTGCACCACCCTCTATCCACAAAAGCCACCAGGGTGATGACGCCCACAACGAACAGACCTTTGTACCAGAAGAACTGGTTTCCCGACCATCCGGTCGGATCCAGCATAAGTTCCGGGATGGTGGCGGTTATCCCTCCGATGGGATCGAAATCCGTGAAGAAGAGCGTATCGAAGAACCATGATGTCGGTGCGATGAGGACAAGTATCCCTACCTTGATCAATCTCATGCCCCAATCCAGTCTGCTTCCGTTCCTGAACGGCGGAAGTTTCTCCGCAAGGAACGACCTTACGATACCGAGCAGACCGATCACGCAGAACATCAGACCAAGCAGGCCCATGAGCTCCACGCTTGCCAAGGGGGTGTTATTCAGTCCAAGTGCTTTTGCAAGAACGATCATGACAAAGAAAATTGCACCGATACCGAGAAGGATGAAAGAGGGGAGCAGGTTCTTTGACCTTTTTATGAACATTACCCCGCTGAGGGCACCGATGAATGTTCCAAATGCTCCTATATACCCTGCCCACATGTAATGAACTACCTCGACATTGTCCCGATCGACCAGGAATGGAACCCCTTTGTCCTTGATGAACATCGGGACCACTAACCCTACGATCAACATCAGAAGGGATAAACCGGAGAGAAACAACAGCCCTCTCCTCCCCTTTATTCTCCTGTCAAAGTAGGAAAATATATCCTGGAGCGACCCGACCGGGCATGCCCACCCGCAGAACGAGCGCCCAACGAGCACTCCAATGGCAAGGAACAGCCCCACAAGGTAAAGGAGCATGTAATAACCTTCTTGTACTCCTCTAAGGATGTCCAGGGTCCCGTGCTCGATGACCCAGATCGGACAACCGGCACATGCTCCTGGACTTGCGGGACAGAAGAAGAAAGGATAGATCCAACCTGTCATTGCAACTCCGAACACTCCAAGCACTGCAATGATGAAGAAGAAAGCCTGGCTTGCTCCTCTTATAACAGGGATCGGAATTCGTTTTCTTTTTCCTGGCATGGCGCTGTCCCCTACCCTCGAACGGATAAGATACGCTGAATGCAATGAAATTCTCCCATAAATATAAATCGAACCCATCTCTACTTGCTTCTGATGTCTGAAATAATGGTGAGCGTGATAATACCCACCTTGAACGAGGAGAGGTCCATCGGTCAGACCATCGACCAGATACCAAAGGACAGAGAAATGGAGATAATGATAATCGATGGACTGTCCAGGGACCGGACCCGGGAGATAGCAAGAGAAAAAGGAGCCAGGGTTGTTGAGGAAAAGAGAAAAGGTTACGGCAGAGCCTACAAGACCGGGTTCAAACAGGCAAGGGGAAGGATCATCGTAACTCTGGATGGTGATACGACATACCCTGCCGAGGTCATCCCGGATATGGTCAGGAAACTGGAAGATGAAGGGCTTGATCTCATCTCATGCGACAGGATAAAAAAGGCTGAAAAGGGTGCCTTCACCGGGACACATGCTCTCGGGAACTGGGTGCTGAAGGTGACCATGAACATACTGTTCGGCATGAAGCTTGTAGATTCACAGACCGGCATGTGGGTTTTCAGAAAGAAGATACTGAAGCACCTCACCATAACTTCCGACGGCATGCCCATGTCCGAGGAGATAAAGATAGAGGCGTTCGGGAACAAGAACGTGAAGGCCGTGGAGGTTTCGGTCCCGTACAGAGTAAGACTTGGAGAGAAAGCACTCAATACCTGGAAGGATGGTATCAAGAACGAGATGTTCCTCTTCAAGAAAAGGTTCCGGCCGAAGAAACTGGGACCTGGAGAGGACTTCTGACAACTTATATCTTCATTCCTGGGAGTGTTTTTGTCTCGACAACCCCCGGGACCTTTCTTATCCTGTCCACGATGATCTTGGATAATATGGTAAAATTCTTTGCTTCAACCTTTGCAATGAGGTCGTAATCCCCGAACAGAGGTGTCAATTCCCTGATCTCTTCGATCTTCATCAATTCTCTGTATGCCTTGACCTCCATTTTGATCCCTGTTTTTATAAAAATATAACCCATGACCACGAATATCCCCCTTTGGTATCAGCAGATCAGTAGATAACATTATCCGATGTGTTGGATGAAAAACAGACCATGTGAGGGGGCTTTCTTTTTCCATCCCGAGCAGATAGCAATATATATGAAAAGTCTCTTCGACCCATTCCGGCGCAACAGGGACAATGACCCTCCGCGTGTCAGCAGACCGGGAAATGTGCCCTTCGGGGTGAATCCCAAGGATGTGGAAACCATGTCAAAGAGCGTATATCATTATATTTCCAAGGCCTGGAGCAGGCCTTACGATGGCGAAACCAAGAAATTGAACAGAGAACGGCTTATCGAATGGAGGCACGGGCCCACATTCCAGAGGGTCGAAAGGCCTCTCAGGCTCGACAGGGCAAGGATCCTGGGTTACAAGGCAAAACAGGGTTATGTCATTGTGAGAGCAAAGGTAAGGACAGGATCCCTTAGAAAGAGAGCGATCCGAAAGGGCAGAAGGGCCAAGAGAAGAGGTATGATCAGGATCAGGGTCCAGAAGAACATTCAAAGGATCGCCGAGGAAAGGACGGCAAAGAGGTATACCAACCTCGAGGTTCTGAACTCCTATTATATTGGTGAGGATGGAAAGCACAGATTCTACGAGATCATTCTCGTGGACCCTCATCATCCCGTTATCGTCAATGACCCGAAGATAAACTGGATTCATGAAAGACAGCATACACGCAGGGTTTACCGTGGACTCACATCATCTGGTAAGAAGAGCCGCGGACTCAGGAAGAAGGGTATTGGTTCGGAAAAGAGCAGACCTTCGGTCTCAGCCAACAAGCACAAGAAGAGACCTGGAAAGAAGATCAGGTTCTCCTGATCTGATCTCGATCGAGTCTTTCCGGACATCCGCTCCTGCGGGAACAGTTCCGGCACTTGCCTTCTCTATTGTGGTTTCTATGGACGACCTTTGTCCTTTCCGCTTCCCTTACCTCGGACACCTTCGAGAGGACCAGTGCCTTGGTCATCATATCCCATTCGATCCTGAACCTCTTACTGGTCTCTGATCCTGGAGCATACTCAATATATCCATATGGTGTCTCCTGATGGTAATTGATATCCATCAGGACAAGATATGCTCCGATCTGCATTATATGACTGAAATGTGGTTTCGGCGGAACCCGTCCTGTTTTGACCTCGACAGGTATCTTGATCCCATTTTCCTCGATGATCATATCCGGTGTCCCGACCAGGAAATGCTTACCAGAGACGAGAGGTTTGCTTCCTTTCCTTTCCAGGTCGTCCGCATCGATCATCCTGGAGCTTTCAGGAAGGTCCAGCTTCCTCTTTGCATCCGATGCGGTCTTCCTGTGGGTGTTCCCTCTCCAGAAGAAGAATACCGCACCAACCAACCAAAGGGCTGCGATCACGATGGACATGATGTAGTATTCCTCGAGATTGTCTCCCTTGGCAAGAAATGTGGAGGCTGTGAACACAGATGCCATCAAGGCCAGGGAGGCGATAGGAAGACCACTATCACTGTCCACCGACCCCTTCCCCCTCTCCTTCTTACCCCTCGCGCTGATGAAACGATCATAGATAATGGCCGTTATGAACCAAACAAGAGCAAGGGAAAGGAATACCCATCCGAAAAGACCCTTGGTATCTATCCTGTCCGAAAGTAATATGAAAAGGACAGAAAGTGATATCACCAGCCCGAGAACAAGTAACGCTCCAAGAGGAACATCCCCCTTCTTCTCTTCCGCCCTCCTCCTGCTGAACGTTATCGTAACGGAGATCAGGAGAAAAACATACAGGACCGCAAGGGCTACCGCAATAACGCTTGAGATGATCCTGTAATCCATACCGAAAGGCCGGAGAAGGACGATCCCGTTGACCAGCAGGAAGAGTCCGTAAAGATAGAATATCACAGATGTCGAGAAACTCTTCGCTTTTGAAGAAACCAGTTCAGAGATCTGACCGCTAAATACCCATTCTTTCTTGTTGGATCGAGACATCGGACGGCTGAAATAGATGGTCAGGGAAACCAGAAGAAGGAGCAGTGAGATAACCACCACGCCGATCCTCCAGATGTCGATCCTCATTGAACCTACCCGTGTAAGGACGACAAGGGAAACCCCCATCATGAGGAGGAGTATGGAGAATAGAAGATAGGTCCAGGTTATCGACATGCTATCCCTGAGGCCGCTCTGGGCCTTTATAACGGACATCGCTTCTTTTCCGATCTCCCTATGTCTGGTCACTCCATTTCTGAGGGGGCCTTCATCTTCTGAAGAATCCATCCTCTCCAATTTCCAGGATAGCGGGCAGTAGCTCCATCTCTCCAGCTCGGATGCGGAGATCAACCTACCCTGATCCCATTCAGGCATTGGAATTTGTACCAATATGGCTTTTATTTAACAGTTCTCTTGAAAATCCGTTGAAATGGGATGTCCCTTTAGATCAATGGACATGTCGTGCTCTGATACCTGCAAGTTGTCATTGACACAAGATACCATCCGAGATGACATCCAAAACCAATATATCCCATAACCCTCAATAATCCATGAGGTCGTAGGAATGTCCAGCTCACCGGTATTCAAAAGAATAGTAATGATGATGGCACCAGCAGTCGTCCTCTTCATACTCACCGCTCCTGGTTCAGCATCTCTCCTTGGCATGGATCCGGTTGAATATCCTGCAGCCATGGGAGTGCTCGACCCCTATCTTCTGGAAAAGCTTGATGGACCGGAAGATGATATGAGGGTTCTCATCCAGTTCGTGGGTCAACCCATTGATACGGACATTGCTTATGCTAAGAGCATGGGACTTGACCATATCTCATCCATGAAGGTCCTGCCAGCGGCCCTCTTTGAAGGGACCAGAGATCAGATCAGGTCCCTTTCAGGTTATCCAAGAACGGCATGGATGGAATATGATGGCAAGCTGGAGCTAATGATGGAAACTTCACTGTCGACCATCAACGCCACCATCGCGTGGAACTCCTGGATCAGATCATCTCGTGATCGTTTTCCTTCCATTAACGGAAAAGGAGTAACGGTCGCTGTTGTGGATACCGGGATCGATGCCGGTCATCCGGACCTCGATTACGGTGAGAAAACGATCATCAATATCAAGTCCGATATTCCTGGCGGTCCCTGGTATGACATGGAGAACTCAGATACCAGCTACGGCCACGGGACACATTGTGCAGGGACCATTGCAGGGAACGGGGACGCGTCCGCAGGAGCCAGGTCCGGCGTTGCTCCGGAAGCGAATCTTATCGGGCTCTGTGTTGGTGATGTTGGAATAACATTAACGAACACCATTCAGGGCCTCGAATGGGTATACGAGAACTCGAAGGGAGCGAACCAGTATAACATCAAGGTCGTCTCGAATTCCTGGGGAGGAGGAGCTGCCGAATACAACCCGGAGGATGCACAGTCCAAGATCTGCCAGAAGCTCACGTTCGAGAACAATGTCCTTGTTGTGTTCGCTATGGGAAACGCAGGAAGGGGGCACCACCAGGGAGAGACCCTGACCGCATCACCGACCGGCCTCATACCATCGAACATAGGTGTTGCTGCAACAGAGAGAGATGGATCGGGTGTGGCAGATTTCTCATCTCGCGGAGAGCGGGGACTGAACCAGACATATCCCGACATAAGTGCGCCGGGGGTCAAGATATGGTCCGCCGCTGCCCGTAGGACCATTATCTCGGCCATGGCGAATATGAAATGGATCCCGAATCCCTATTATCTGGCCATCTCGGGAACATCCATGGCCACACCTCATGTCTCAGGCCTTGCCGCCTTGATGTACCAGGCTGCCCCATCACTTACAATATCGGACAGATATGAGGATTACTCGGGTGAGGACAGTGAATGGTGGTACAACTACGAGTTCAACAGGATACACGAGATAGAATGGATAATGGAGCAGTCGGCCACATATCTCAAGCCGGATGGTATCCCCTTGACCAACGAACAGGAGGACAATGGTGTTCCTGAACCCGAGGACCTTTCCGAGACAGAGATCGGATGGGACGGAAGAACGATCGACTGGGCGCAGGGATACGGTCTGGTCAATGCAGAGAAATGTGTCGGCATCGCACTCACGCTGCAGGATCTCAGAGAGAGGCATCCCGGAGAGAAATGGACAGTATCAGATGCAATGGAGATCTACAACGGCAGGGATGTTTTCCACATGGATACCGAGAACATGAGCACCGACACACTCGTTACAGGATGGGATGCCGAGTTCGCGAGGTTAGCACAGGACGGTGATAGCGCACTACTCGTCCAGAACCAGTCAAGGCTCATATGGGTGCCGGAGGGGGCACAGGAGATCACCGTCAATATCCACTATGACCCATTGAGCCTCGAGGACCGAACGATCGGGGAGCTCACCTTCGTTGTTGATTTCGAGAATGATGGGGTTTTCGACCATGAAGAACCGTTCTTCGGATCGAGGACATCTGGAACGAAGATCCACACTTTCTCTGTGGAAGGGAGGACTGGAGTATACTGGGCTGTCGGGGTCTTCGGCAGGGGATTCAAGGTAATCAGACCCCTCCAGGATGGAGAATATATGGAGCTGAGAATGGAGTATGCCATAGGGATCCAGATGGTTCTTTCGGTTCCCCAGGAGGAAATACTGGAAATGAACATTCCCATCTCCGGTCCCATGGTCTCAACCTGGGAAGAAGGAACGCCCTCTTCTTCCTACAATGGAGGGGTGATAGGCATGAAGAGAACCACCTACGACCTCAACAGGGTCATACCTTACCCTGAAGAAGAAGATGGTGAAGAAGAGAAAGGATTACCCTGGAACCTGATCGCTGTGATCCTCTTGATCATTGTGGCCTCAATTGCTGGATACACCTACCTGAAGAAGAGGAGGAACAGGAGTTGATGAGGGAATGTCTTTTGTTGTCCGCACTGATGGTCCTGCTTCTGCCCGTTCAGGGAGCGGCCCCTGGTGACGGATACGCAGAAGATATCGTCCTTTCCAGATTATCGGGTTCCATGGAGCAGATAGGTTTCGAGATCTCGCTGGGAAGGATCAAGTATACAGGAGAAGAAGATATCGTGCCTGTCCTTCTTCATGTGAACGAGAAGGTTTCGGGAGGATCAAGGGAAGATTTCCTCTCATACGGCCTATGTGTGGGATACCGATTCCGCGCACTCGATATCTACGAGATCGATGTACCGGTCGGGAAGGTCGAGGTCCTTGCATCTCTCAACATGGTCGAATATATCGAATGGGATGCACCTGGTACATTTGACATGGATGTATCCAGTAATACTGTGAATGCTCCCAGGGTATGGTCGGCACTGATAAAGGACGGAGCTATCAAGGACCGTTCCATCCAGGGTGATGATATAGGTATCGCGGTCGTGGATTCCGGCATTGATGCAGGCCATCCTGATCTTGATCAGGGGGAGAAGACCATCATGAACGTCAAGGCGGTCCGGGCCGGAGACCCATGGATAGAGATGGAGAACTCGGATACTTCGGTGGGTCATGGGTCGCACTGTGCAGGGATCGCAGCAGGGAACGGTGATGCTTCTGCCGGTTCCAGAAGAGGGATGGCCCCGAAAGCGAACCTGATAGGGCTTTCTCTTACGGAAGGCGACGAGACCATTTCCACAGCGAACTACCTCTACGGCCTTGAATGGGTTTACGAGAACTCCAGACCCGGTGCAAATCCCTACAACATCAAGGTATGCACCAATTCCTGGCACACGACGGTCGGGGAATATGATCCGGATACGGCTATTTCGAAGATGATCAACAAGCTGACATACGAGAACAATGTCGTTTGCACATTCTCTGCCGGAAATGATGGAAGGCATGATCCAGACGGTAACGATGTATGGACATCACAGCAGGGAAACACACCCGCTGCCATCATGGTGGCAGCTTATGCAAGGGATGGCACCTATGTTGCAGATTTCACCTCCCACGGGAAGGTGGGATGGAACCATACCTACGCTGATGTCGGAGCGCCCGGGGTCAAGATATGGGCAGCGCATGCCCGTAGGACCGGGATCTCCGCCGGATCGAAGATCAGCGGGAACCCGAACCCCTATTATCTTGCCATATCCGGAACCTCGATGTCCACACCCAATGTGGCAGGCGCCGTTGCACTTCTGTGGCAGGCCTGCCCTTCCATGAGTATATCGAGTTGGGCAGAGGATTACAACGGCTCCGATCCGGACTGGTTCTGCGACCACGAGTACAGGTTCGTGCATGATTCGGAACTCATCCTGGAAGCATCGGCCGTAACCCTCCCCTATATTCCGGGTCAGGAGAGCGAGACGGGTATCTTCGTTTCGGACCCCTCGACAGGATGGGGGGACAGACAGATCGACTATGCCCAGGGATATGGATTGATAGATGTTGATAAAGCCGTTGGCATCGCACTTACCCTTCAAAGATCGAGGTCGAGCAACCCCGGCAGGGATGTCACGGTGTTCGATGCGTTGAGAGCATATTATGGAGTGATGAGGACAAACCTTTCCGTAAGCGGCTCCTGTCTTCACACTGCATGGACCGGAGAATACAGCCGTTACAACGATCAGAACGACAAACCCCTCATCGTGCAGAACCAGACCAAGTACCTCCTTGTCCCCGAAGGGACCGTGTCCATCTCCCTTTCCCTCGAGTACAATACTTTTTCCATATCCGATCGGTCCCTTGGCGGGATCACCGTGGAAGTAGATCAGGATCGAGATGGGGATCCGGATTTCGACGGTGGGATCCCGCTTATCAGCTCGCCGGGAACCTACCAGATACCTGTTGGACCAACGGGCACCTACTATGCGATCACCGTCAAGGGTCAGGGGTTCAAATTGACAAGGCCACTTGTCGACAACTCCTACATTGAACTAAGGATCGAATATAGTATACATGTCGAGCTGGAGATCTCTTCGGAAGAGGTTTCGATCGGAGGAGATTCCTACTCCTCTGCCATCAATGCATTCTGGGATTCGGATGGAAGCCACAATTCGGATAGCGGGAACATGACCCTCAACAGAAGGATCTACGACCTTGGACGCATGGGCGATCCATGGCCCGATATTGATGAGGATCCGGCCGGAGGTAATGAGATCGGCCTGTGGGTCTTCCTGGTCTTTTTGATACTTGCCCTCTCGATATTCCTCTATGTTGTCTTCAAGAAAAGAATGAAAAGAACCAGAACAGAGTTACAATAACATTATTTTTCATCCCGTGATCCGATCTCAAAGAAGAGAAGATTGCAGATCAGAAAAAGGGTATTATTAGGTAGAATAAGAAATAGGAGAGACAATAAGACCCCCCCAACAGAGATGCTCGGGACGGGACCTTCGATTCATCTCTTGTTTATCGTATAGGCACAATTCGAGCATTTCCATAGCTCAAAAATATCCTGACCTCTTGAAAAGGGTATCAAATACCCATTCTCGCATTTTGGACAGGGTGGAAAGAACTGTTCCGCCAAGGTATCCGCCTCCAAGGTTTTAACCAGTACTGGATATTTAATCATTTTCATGGAAGATGTGCAGTTGTGTTTTCACATCACGAACTTCGTGATCAGGATTATACCAAAGGAGACAACGAATATCGTTGCGATCAGGAGCGCGAGATGAACATGGGGCCCCTGTTCCGGGTCCTCAAGGGCTCCTACAAAACCCTTTTCCTTCATGGTCATCGCGATCTTACCGAGAGAGAATGGAGGGGCGGTCCTGGATATATCATCTTCTTTCGGTGCCATGTGAAAGAGATGGAAAGGAGAATACTTAACAATTTGCTTCACGATAACTGCCGATCGAGACTATTCCCGATAGATTTATACAACATAGCAGATTACCAGGGGCATACATGCTGGAGACTATCAGATGGAAGTTATTCTTGATGGTGAAAATGCCACATACGAAGATATTGTCAAAGTGGCAAGACAGGGTGCGAATATCAGGTTCTCGGAAGAAGGAGAGAAGAGGATCGAGAGATGCCAGCGGATGATCGAGAAGCTTGTGGAGAAAGGTGAGAAGATATACGGTGTGACGACAGGCATCGGAGAGCTCGCATCTGTGTCCCTCTCCCCGGAACAGGGGTTGGAGCTCCAGAAGAAGATCATCTTTTCTCATAGTGCCTCCTTCGGGAACGACCTGCCTCTGGAAGAAGTGAAGGCTGCCATGATATCCCGGGCCAATACCTGGTCCAAGGGTCACAGCGGTCTCAGACTGTCAACGGCCCGGACCTACATTGAAATGGTGAACAGGAACGTAGTACCGATAGTTTACGAGAAAGGTTCCGTGGGATGCAGCGGTGACCTCAGTCCGCTTTCGCAAATAGCAGAGGTCGTCCTCGGAGAGGGGACAGCTGACCTCAACGGGGAAAGGATGTCCGGAAAAGAGGCTATGTTGAAGGCCGGGCTCGAACCGGTTGTACCTACTTTTAAAGAGGGGCTTGCCCTGATCAACGGAACACAGGTAATGGTCGGGCAGATGTGCCTTCTCCTGGACGATGCGAAGAAACTGATAAAAATCGGTATAATTGCTTCCTCCATGTCACTTGATGCGCTGAATACCACAATGAAACCCTTCGATGAGAGGGTACATGCCCTCAGACCCCACAAAGGTCAGGTGAAGGTCGCCAGGCATCTCAGGGAACTTCTGAGGGATTCGGAGATCCTGGCCATACCGAGTGGAAAAGTGCAGGATGGATACTCCATGAGGTGTACACCCCAGGCACTGGGACCCACACTTGATCTGTGGCATTTCGCCAGGGACACCATAGAGATCGAACTCAATTCCGTCGTTGATAACCCGATATTCTTCCCGGATGACATGGACCATATCGGTGCGGGAAACTTCCACGGCCAGCCCATAGGGATCGCCGCCGATGTCATGAAGATCGGCATGGCAGAGATCTGTGATCTC
>JAYEPK010000269.1:0-3638 GCA_034723935.1 Thermoplasmatota archaeon | reverse complement strand
CTTATCCAGCCGAGGTTGGAGAGCTGCTTGCAGCTGTTCGGGGTTATGGCCACGGCCTCCTCGGCCTCCCGAAGCGCCCGTTCCGAATCGTCAAGGTAGAAGCAGCAATTGGATATGTCACTGTGGGCAGATGCCCTCCACCGGTCCTCGGTCTCGATGTCCGCGAGCTGCTCGTAATACCTGATCGCATCCGAATATCTGAAATATTTTTCCAGAACTTCGCAAACGAATTCAATGGCCTTGGAGATGTCCCCGGGCTTTTCACCCCGCTCCTTCATCACCTCCAGGGCCCTGTCGATGATCTTTTCATACCTCTCCGGATCACCGGTCATTATCAAGCGGGCTCCGAGCTCAAACCCCGCAGGATAATAATCTGGACAGCCCACCAGGATATCTTCCAGGGCCATTATCCGCTCCCTGGCCGTCCTCTGCTTTCCAAAGGGGATCATGTCCTCAGCCTGCAGCATCGCGAATTCCATTTCGGCCCCGTTCCAGGCATCCGAAGACCGGTCACTATCGGAGATCGATCGGGGACGCTTCGCGGTTTCCTCATTCATGCAGCATTTCTTGTATTTTTTCCCGCTGCCGCAGGGGCAGGGGTCGTTTCGGCCGATCTTCATTTCAATTCCCTCAATCATCTGACGTATCGATCTTCATCGTAGGGTTCCCGTGTCTTCTCGATGTCGAACATCTCACGCACGACGGCGGTGCCGATCCGGCGGATCGCCTCATGTCTCGTGTATCCCGATCTCATCAATCTGCTCAAGGTCTCCTTCGTCTCGGGCGGGACCCCATCCCGTATATGGTTGATCTTGTATATCCATTCGTTTCCCTTGCTCTGTGGATAGCTATCTTTGTCCAAGACGCCCTCCCTCTGGTCTTTTTTTCCAACCTCTAGATCCCCGTATGGTCGTGGTCGCACATGTTATTTTCGCTGCAAAGCAGTGACAGGGTCTTCCTCACCCCTGCCTCTCCTTCGCTCGAACGGCCATGGTTGCTGTCGGGACATAATACGAAAGGAACAGAATGAAAGATACGGCCACTGTTGCAATTCAATGCATCCTCACCGGGAGACTGCCGGGCGGACCTCACGATCCCACCGGGTCACCTCTTCTGAACGGTATATCTCCCTGCCTGCATCATGTGATGGGTCACGACATACGGTATAGGTATCCAGCCCCGATGAAAAGCTTCATAGGACATCCCGGTGGTTTGGTTGAGCGGTCTCATGGATCGCAATATGCACACAACTGTAATAAACAACATCACGTTATCAATGTTATAAAAGGAGAATGAATATGTCCAACCTGAGAATTGTCATCTCATGCGTCTCCTTCGAGACCGTAAAAGTGATCGATCCGATACTTCATTACAGGGCCGACAAGGTATATCTGATATACTCCAGCGAGGAGGAACCCTATATCGACTTCTTCAACGAGGTCGCATCCATATTGAAAAAGAAAGGGATCCCTTTCGAACCTCTCAAGATCTTCTACAGCGATCTCAACGTGGTCCTGAAGAACGTTCGGGACATAATACGAAAGGAGAAGAAGGCGGGGAACCACGTTTACGTGAACATCGGAGCGGGGCCCCAGATATATTCATCGGCAGCCATCATAGCTTCCATGATGGAAGGGGCCGTTCCCTTCAATGCTCCAACGGAGGAATGGACGGTAAAGTACCCGAAGAAGGTATTCTACGAGAACGGGAAGCCGATCGGGAATGCGAAGAAGGTGAAACCTCCGATAGAGATCCCTCTGTTCAATATCCAACCCCCGGAACCTGAACTGGTCAGAGCCCTGTCGATCTGGAAAGGGATCACGGACAGATACGGGATAAGACCCACGAAGGAAGTGATGATAGAATTGAACAGGAACGATCTGCTCCCGGAGATCTGGGAAGACGAGAGAAGAAGGAAATGCTCGCAATCGGCCCTGATGAGGTACAGAAGGAACTTCCTGGAGAAGTTCGAAGACAGAGGATGGATAGAAAAAAGCGGGAGAGCCAGGTATTCGATAACGGACCAGGGGAGCATGATACTGGAGATATTCGGTCCCTGACGATACATCACAACTGAGATCAGAACTCCGGGAAAGAACGGGAAGGTCAAAAATATGTTATAACGCTGTATTCGAGAGATCGAGGCTTCTACTTCTCGATCTTCCCTGCAATTTCAGTTCGGACCTCGTTACCCCATGTTGCCATCATGAGAAGGTAGATCATAGAAAGGAAAAGAAGCGCCCCAAGGAGCTGGGTCGAGGAAATGCCGAGGATGAAAAGAAAGACACATGCGATGGTCATAAGGATCGTGAAGACAATATTGCCTCTGAAAAGAAAGTTCAGGAACCTCTGGACATTATCATCCGTTGATATCTTCCCCATAGTGATAACCAATTGATCATCCCCTGGTAGCATTAATAAACCTGATCGTCAAATTTTCAATTTCAGAGAAAAATAAAGGATCGGATGGTCCAAAACCGATATATAAATTGAGATCGATCGAATTCCATGGAAATGCTGCCAGGCTGGATGGTCCTGCTTTCCATCGTAGCACCTCTATCCTTGCTTATCCTTCTCTTTCTGGCAGGTGTCGTGAATACCAGGACGTTCCGTACCGGGTCAAGGTTCGGACTCAGATATCCTGCCCAGACAATTGCCAGGGGAATCCCGATATCACTGCTCATCGCGGTGATCATCGGCTCCCTATCGGTCGGCGACGGACTTTTGATGATGGTGGAGAACAATACGGACAGGAACCTCTCCGGTGTGGACATGATCATCAATGCCCCTTCCTTCATTCCGGAGGACTTGATCGAGAGAGATGGCATCCCCATCATCGATATACAGGGAACAGCATCCATTCCCGGAGGAAAGAGGCTGGGCTCCGTCAAGGTCCTGGGCATAAGCAAGGACGCACTCAATATAACCCCGATCACGGTCAGGGACGGAAACTCCGGAGAAGACATCCCGTCCAGGCACGAAACGTTCGTGAACGGGAAGATGGCAGAAGAGCTGGATATCGGTATTGATGATAGGATAACCGTTCTGGTCGATCCGTTCAGAAGGTCTGCAACCAATCTTCTCGGTCATTCATCCGATACGGCCGTGAAGATGAACCTGACCGTCACATGCATCATCCGTAACAGTGGACTCGGGAGATACAGGGAGGATTCCCTTGACAGGACACCATATATCATGGTCCTGGACCTTCGATACCTTCAGGAGAGGATCGACAGGACCGGCGAGGTCAACAAGGTCCTCATCCCACGAGACAGCGGAACCGATAGTTTCGCATTGAAAGAAGAACTGGACAGGTCTTTCGACCTCGAAACCGCCGGTCTTGAGGTCCTGCCCGGAAGCGAGATCGAGGCAGATATTGTACAAAGCAGCGACCTCTTCTTCGACGGCTCCCTGATAGTAGATGACAGCTACAGGGGAGCCACCCTCTCCTATTTCGTTGACTCCATATCCACAGGTCCCTCCGGGGTTCCGTACTCTGTCGTTACAGGCCTCGATGCCGATGGTCTCAGGGAACTGAACATCATCGATGATGGGTTCCTTCCAACTACCATCGGAAAGGGAGAGATCGTGCTCAACAACTGGACATCCGAGCATCTGAACGTGGATACGGGGGACAG
>JAYEPK010000268.1:0-3656 GCA_034723935.1 Thermoplasmatota archaeon | reverse complement strand
CTAGATATGGGTCTTCTCCATCTGCAATTCTGATGATAGGTGTTCCTATGGTGAAAATAACCATTATCATCATTATCGTTATTCCAACAGCAATTTTCCTTTTCATAAAAATCTCTTCCAATTTCCTATCATCCTAGTTGATTTTTCAATATTTATTATTTTCCTTTTACCCAGGCCCTGCACCTGAAGTAACTGTGTAAATATCAAGCCCACGACCTAAACATTATTATTGGAATTACCCATTGCGGGGAATGGGTGTGCCGATGCAGAAACGCAACAAGGAAAGCCTGAAGCAGGAAAAAACAAGGGTCAACCAGCTCCTTGATGAGGAGAACAGGATCTGTGCCAAATGCAAGGAGAAAAAGAAGCTCAGCTGCGAAGGGTGCTTCCATGACAGGAGGAAACGTGCCCTGCAGAAAATAAAGAACGAGGTACAGGAAGCCATGGCAACCCGTTGAAACGATCATGAGGGATCTTCCAGATGACGAGAATTGACCCGGATGGGAAAAAGAGAAGGATCTCTGACCTGTATGCACTTCTGAAAAGAAGGGGGTTCTTCTGGCCCTCCTATGAGATATATGGCAAGATCGCCGGGTTCTTCGATCTGGGACCCCTCGGATCCCTTCTCAGGGAGAATATTGAGAAAGCATGGAAGGACAGATTTGTCATCCGGGAGGGTTTCCTCCTTGTGGATTGCCCATCGATAACCCCCGAGGTTGCTTTCAAATGGTCAGGACACCTGGAAAAGTTCACAGACCTTCTTACCACATGCGGGAACTGCGGCTCCCCTTTCAGGGCGGACCATCTGCTTGAAGGGATGGTAGAGAACCCCGATGCCATGACCCGGGAAAAGCTCGAATCTTCATTGAACGAACTTGATGTTAGATGCCCGGTTTGCGGGGGAAAGCTTGGAGGGCTCGAGGAGTTCAATCTCATGTTCAAGACCCATGTCGGGACAGGAGGGGAAAGACCGGCATATCTGAGACCCGAAACCGCTCAGTCCATCTTCATGAACTTTTCCCTGCTTTACAGGATGAACAGAGAAAGGATGCCCTTCGGGGTCGCACAGATAGGGAAGGGGTTCAGGAACGAGATCTCCCCGAGACAGGGGATGCTGAGGCAGAGGGAGTTCCACATGGCGGAAGGAGAGTTCTTCTTCGACCCGGAAGAGAATGGGTTCTTACCTTTCGAGAGAACAAGGGATATGGAGGTCACACTCCTTCCAAGAAGCTCCCCGGATGAAGAGGTCGTAACAAGCCTTCAAAAAGCTATTGATGATGGCTTGATCTGCTCAAAGGTACTGGCACATTACATGGCAGTAACACAGGCCTTCGCCGCGGATATCGGCATTCCAGAGGACCGGATGAGGTTCAGACAGCATCTTGACCTTGAGATGGCTCACTATGCAAGGGACTGCTGGGATCTCGAAGTGAGCACATCCTACGGATGGGTCGAGATGGTCGGTATAGCTGACAGGTCCGCATACGACCTTGAACAGCATTCCAAAGGTTCGGGGCAGAAGCTCACTGCAAGGAGAAGGTTCGAAGAACCCAGAATAATAACAAGGACCATTGTGGAAGCAGATCTAAAGGTCCTCGGACCAATTTTCAGAGGAGCGGCCAGGGAAGCAGCAGATGCTTTGAGCACGCTCGATCCCGAGGATGTCCGGAGGTCCATTGACCGGAAAGAAGCGATAAATGTTGATATCTCATCGGGTACGGTCGAGGTCCCGTTCGAAGCGGCGACGGTAAAGGAGATCAAGGAGACCATGACGGGGGTGGACTACATACCACATGTCGTGGAACCCTCTTTCGGGATAGATAGATTGATGATAGCGGTGCTGGAGCATGCCTATTTCGAGGCTGAAAAGAGTCCCATGAAGACCGATGCGGAAGAAGAGAATGGACCCTACAGGGTTATGAGGCTAAGGCCCGATATTGCCCCCGTAAAATGTGGGGTGTTCCCGCTGATGAACAAGGACGGATTGACGGAGATCGCAAAAGATATTGATACGGCTTTGAAGAGATGCGGCCTCACCACCTTTTTCGACCATTCCGGTTCCATAGGCAGACGCTATGCAAGGATGGATGAGATCGGTACGCCTTACTCGATCACTGTAGATTACGATACAAAGAAGGATGATACGGTCACCCTCAGAGCAAGGGATACAGGGGAGCAGATAAGACTTCCAATGGAAGGTATTGACATCATCGTCTCGGACCTTCTGTCCGGAAGGATCGCCCGGGATTCGCTGGGCACTCCTATCTGACCGCTCTTTTTATCAGAAAAAACGGCAGACCGAGAACCAGACCGAAGAGGCACATTATCAACCCCACGGCCACGATCCAACCGAAGAGGTCCATCAAGAAAGTAGCTACCGGTGCTTCCCATCCTGTGAGGAACCTGTCCAGAACGAATGCCCATATGATCATCACCATGAACATGGCTATCAGGCCGATCGCTCCGTTCTTGATGTCCTGCGCGGAGGGAGCGAGTGCCGTGGTCAAGGATGCTGCAAGATAAAGGTATAGGAGGAACCACGGAGAGCGATGGTTCCAGAGGTTCGAGACAATAAGGTCCCATGCACTTGTGAACGTTGATAACACCATATCTCCAACGTTTCCAGAGAAGGTGTTGGACCACCTCAGATCGCAGTTGAAGAAGTCTATCTTGTCGAACAACAGTCCTACAAGGAGAAGCATGATGGGGATTCCAAAGAACGGAGCCATCGATACGAACGCCTGCCCGAAGATCCCACCTCTCGGAGGACCGTGCGTTACCGACCCGCCATCCCTTCCGATCAATTTCACCCTTGACACTTGAGCCCCAGTAAGCTTGCACGCAGCATAATGGCTCAGCTCGTGAACGATGATCCCTGGTGCTGCAAATACAATATATACCCACCGGTTCAGCGAATGGAGCCATAATCTGTCGAGAAGGTAAGATAGGACGATAAGTCCGGCGAACCAGAATATTATATTGAGAGCGGCAGAGAGCATCAAGGAGGGTAATGACCCTAATGATTATTAATGGTTCATTTGTAAAATCATTCATTTTTCATGGGTATCTCTTCCCCGATCCACTTTCCATTCTGTATCTTACCTTCATTTTGAACCGGAATTATTACCGTGCTTTCTGACGGATCCTGATCCGGAGCTGAATTTACCGATACTCGTGGTATTGGAGGTGCTCTCTTGAAAGGGATCGGAATCTCGTCATCTTCGGGTGTGTAGATCACATCAGATGGTTCTTTCTTTCTAATGAAGTTATTGAAGATTGATAAACCGGAAGATATGATAAGAACAAGGATCAAAGAGACTATCAGAACGATGATCCATAAAGGTATCGCTCCTTCGGGATCATCGACATTGAAATCATCGACACCACGAATATTCACATCAATGGAACAGGAGGACCCCATACCTTCGTTATCGCTTGCGGTCAAAGTGATATTGTGGATACCTACAGGAAGTGAAACATTGATGGAACTTCCAACACCTATCTCACCTGATATATTGGAGGTCCATGTGAACTCTAATCCATCACCATATTCCAGATCTGGATCCTCCGCACACGCATAGAAAATTTGAAAATCATCAAGGTAGAAGCTGGTTCCACCTATGATCTCAACATTGAACGGAGGATCATTCACAGGC
>JAYEPK010000267.1:0-3679 GCA_034723935.1 Thermoplasmatota archaeon | reverse complement strand
CTCTCCTTCAAGTACCAGAACGAATGAGATCCAGACATCTCTGTTCCAAGATCTTAGAAATGCCCTTCAGGTTCCTCAACAGCCTTTACAAGGTCAAGGGCCCTCCTGGTCTCCTTCACATCATGTATTCGAAAAACAGAAGCTCCGTTCAGATAACCTGCAACAGCGGATGCAATGGACCCTTCCAACCTCTCATCCACCTCAAGGTCCAGAACTTTTCCGATGAACGACTTCCTTGACGCGCCTATCAACACCGGACATCCGATGTCAAGGAACCGATCAAGGTCCCTCAATATCATCAGATTATCTCCGACCCTCTTCCCGAAACCTATCCCGGGGTCGATCATCAACATGTCCTTCCCGATCCCGATCTCCCCAAGTGAATCCACTCTTTCATGCAAGAAGTTATGGATGTCAGAAAGGACATCTTCATAGGAAGGAGCGATCTGCATGTCCTTCGGACTCCCCTTCATGTGCATTATACAGGCGGACGCGCCGAACTCCGCAACGAGCTCCCCCATCCCATCCTCTCGCAGACCGTTCACATCATTTACCATACATGCTCCCTTTTCCAGAGCCCGAAGAGCAATTTCCGGATGCCTTGTATCGATGGACACGGGAACATCTATCCTTTCAACGAGCTTCTCAACTACAGGGATCGTCCTCCTGATCTCCTCTTCAAGAGGAACGGGGTCCGCAAAAGGCCTGGTGGATTCACCACCTACATCAATGATACCGGCCCCCTCCCTGACCATCAGGGCCGCCCTCTCAACTGCCTGCTCGAGGTTCCCGTAGGTCCCTCCATCGGAAAAGGAATCCGGAGTAACGTTGAGTATTCCCACGATAACGGGAGTTTCAACATCAGAGAAATTCTCCTTGACAGGTTGGAACCCGGCTCTTTCAAGAGGATCGGTTGAAATACTAATTTTCTTTCTTCTCATCGTTCTTCCCCCGTTCCTCCTTGGAAGGACATTTGGGGTTGATACAGGTGTCGAACGGCCTGGAACGTTTCCTGTACATCGTTATTATCGGAGATCTGCACACTTCACATACCTCATTGGTGAATCCAATCTTACCTTTCTGAGGCAGAGGATAGCTCTTTGAACATCCAGGATGCATGGAACATCTCACATACCTCTTCCCTCTCTTTGATCGAATCTGGACCAGATCATTGTTGCACCTTGGACATTTACCCACGACATCCTGCACATCAAATGCGTCTCTCAGCTCCTTTCCAATAGCCTTCTCGTTGTCCTTCAGCTCCTTCATGACCTGAGATAACATCCCCCTTGACTCTTCAAGGACCTCCTCCTGGGTCAGCCTGCCCTCCGAGATGTGTTCCATATCCTCCTCCAGTCTTGAGGTCATCTGATGCTCTGTGATCATCTTCGCATGTTTTTCCAGGGAGTTGACAAGAGCCTCTCCCGAGATCGTGGGTTTCGGAGGAGTATCATCGATATACCTTCTATCGTAGAGCTTCTTGATTATCTCATGACGTGTCGACTTGGTTCCCAGACCGAGCCTTTCCATTTCCTGGATCAGACCGCCCTGGGAGAACCTGTTGGGAGGTCTTGTCTCTTTTTTCAGAAGCTGCATATCCTTGACGGATATCTCATCTCCCTTGTTAAGGGGGGGAAGTTTGCTCTCCTTGACCTTCAGGAAACTGTAAACCGATTTCCATCCTGCATAGAGGGTCACAAGACCCGAGGCATTGAAGATCTCGCTACTGACATCGATCCGAAGCGAAGTCAATTCAACCTTCGCAGGATCGTGAAGCGTTGCCAGGAACCTCCTCACAATGAGATCATACAGCTTGAACTTCTCCGGACCCAGTTCGCCCTTGGTTGCATAGGAGGTTGGATATATCGGTGGATGGTCGGTTGTCTCCTTCTTGCCCCTTGTGGGTCTCAATGTCTTCTTGGAGAGTATATGACCGCAGGCGTCGGAATAAGGACCGTTGTTCAGAGACTCCACTGTCTTTTTGATGTCCAGTCCCTTGGGGTAGACCGTGTTATCTGTTCTCGGATAGGAGATGTATCCGCTGGTGTAGAGGTTCTCGGCAATGGACATGATCCTTGCTGCTGACATACCTATCGTGTTCGCAGCCCTGATGAACTGTGTCGTGTTGAAAGGTGTCGGAGGTTGATCGGTCCGTTCCCTCTTCTTCACTTCGGTTATGGTCCCCTTTTCTGCTCCCTGGACGATCTCAAATACCTTCTTGGCTTCCTTCTCGTCCTTGAAATCACCACCAGAATGGTTCCCGGGGAATTCCTTGCCCAATCTTGCAAAGAGTGCTTCGATCCTCCAGTATGGAACAGGGACGAAAGCCTTGATCTCCTTCTCCTTGTCCACGAGCAGTGCAAGGGTGGGGCTCTGGACCCTTCCCACCGACAGGAACTCGTAACCAAGTCTATCTGCTGTAATGGATACGAACCGGGTCAATGTGGCCCCCCATACGAGATCGACGATCTGGCGGGTCTCCGCCGCGGATGCAAGGGCCTTGTCCACCCTTGTCGGTTCTCTGAAGGAGCTTCTCACATCATCAGGCGTCAGGGAGGAAAAACGTGTCCTTAGCGCCATATCAACAGCATCCTTTCCAAGAGCATACTCAACAGCCTCACCGCCAATAAGCTCACCTTCCCTGTCATAATCGGTGGCCACATATATCTCGGAACTCTCCTTGGCAAGGGATACAAGCACTTTCGCTATCCCTTCCTCGGAAACGGTCTTTATCGGCTCTACCTTGATAAGAGAAGATGGATCGACCGCACTCCAGGAATTGTATTTCTTCGGAAAGTCCATATTCAGGATATGGCCCCTGAGACCGATGCATTTGGTCTCTTCGTTCTTCCAGAAGAAATAGTATATCGGAACCTTTCCGGACTTTGTCTTCGTTACCTTCCCGTTGGAGAGTATCTCAGATATCCTTTTGGCGGCGTTATCCTTCTCGCAAATTATAAATCTCATATGGACACCGGACGGAACCGGGGATTGTAAGTATTGTTATTTAACTATACCTATAGCCTTGGATAGATGTCCATGATCTCGTCTATTCTGTCAAGGACAAACAATCTGTCCGAGACCGGCCTCCTCCGGGGAACCAATCTCTTCAGAAGGGGCCTTTCGATAAATACTGCATTGATCCCTGCTTCAAGCGCAGGCTTTACATCATGATCAAGAGAATTGCCCACCATGTAGCAATTCCTCTTGTCAACTCTTCCCACTACCTTGATCATGCTGGCTGCGGTCTTGTGCCTTACAAAATGCACGTCCTTTTCCCTGAACCATCTCCGGATACCGAGCCGATCCAGCTTACGCCATTTCTGATCGTCATCAAGGACAACGTTCATGGTGAGCATCATCAGCCTATCACCCCTGGAACTCAGGAGGTCCAGAACCTCCTTGACCCCCGGCAGGAGACCACCAATATGAGGAAGTATCTTGACGGGCTGCTTGATCACCAGTGTATTGTACATGGAAAAGTTCGCAAGTGTATCGTCAAAATCAAAAATGAAGGTCTTCCTCACACCAGCACCTTCAGGTAATTATCTCGTTCAGTCGGTCGAGGTCCCTGCCCAGTTTGATCTCCTGGGCTATCCTCTTTCCGGTGGACAGTCCGGGTTCTATGAGGTCGGCATAGGGCGATCCGGTGATGTACGGATTGGTACCCGCCACGATA
>JAYEPK010000266.1:0-3710 GCA_034723935.1 Thermoplasmatota archaeon | reverse complement strand
GTCCCGACCATCTCGACATCGGCAAGGATCAGCAAGGTTGCAGAGCTCATGTGGGAGCAGGGAGCGAGAATGATACTGGTTGTCAAGAAGGGGGAGCTGGTTGGTCTCATGACACCGTCCGATCTTCTGGTGGTAATAGAGAAAATGAGGATAGAACGCCCCATCGATGAATTTGTTCATCCCAATACCTACTGCATCTTTGAGGATACTCCATGCAAGGTCGCAGCTACCATGATCAATCTCTCAAGGGTCTATGCAATGCCTGTTCTGGATAAAAATTCCAATATCACAGGGATGATAACGGACAGGGACCTTTTCGATACCAAATACCTCGGGGAGAACATCACGTTGACCAGATTGGGTATTTCGGAAGATGAGGATGCCTGGACATGGGAGGGTATCAGGAACGTGATGAACCTTTACTATCAGGAAGCAAAGATAGAGCTCCCAGATGAACCGATATCTCGGTTCATGACCGAGAACGTTGATACGATCTACAGAAAGGCACCCATCTGGGAAGCCGCCAAGATCATGAGGATGAAGGATTACGACCAGATACCTGTTGTTGACAAGGATGATAACCCCCATTCCATGATCCATGATATGGATCTGATGAAAGCCCTCATCGAATAGCATTTGTCCGTGTGTCTCTGGAAATTCGATACGGCTTTAGATTTATAGGATAAAAATAAGGGGAGGGTTTTGGGCCCTCCCCGTATTTCACTTTTACAGCTCACTACTGTTGCTCTTCAGGTGCAGGCAGGTTGGTCTGTGCCTGGGGCTGCTCCGGCGTTGGAACGGTTCCTGCAGGCGCAGGTTGCATCGGAGGTTGTTCCGGTGCCGGGATCGGTTCCATCGGAGGCTGCTGTGGAGCTGCCTGCATCAGAGGTTGTTCCGGTGCCGGGATCGGTTCCATCGGAGGCTGCTGTGGAGCTGCCTGCATCGGAGGTTGTTCGTAGGCAGGTGCGGGCTGCTCCGGATAGTAGGGCTGCTGTTCCATCGGAGGCTGTTCGTAGGCAGGTGCGGGCTGCTCCGGATAGGGCTGCTGTTCCATCGGTGGCTGTTCGTATCCCTGCTCCGGTATTGGCTCGGAAGGCGCGGGAAGAGCTTCCATCTGCCCCTCCATTGGAGCTGATGGGAGAGCAGGTCCTGCTGCTTCGGCATATCCCATGCTTCCCATGAGTGCCTGGAGTTGTTCATGGGCTGCCAGAGCATCTTCCTGCTGCTTTGCAACAAGTACCTCGTGGGCCTGTTCCTCTGCCTCTGCAACATCGGAGAGCGGATCCTTCCTGAAGATAAAGACAAGTATGGCGATCAATGCGATGATCACGACCAGAACAAGGATGATGATGAACACGATCTGTTTATCAACAGTATCATCCTCGATAACAGGTCGAACTATTATTGATTGATAAACATCTACCCGGATCGTGATATCGATCGTTTCTGATTCTCCTGCCTTGTCAAGGACAGTGACCGTCACAGTGTAATTTCCGGATGTTGCATATTTGTGGGATACTTCGAGTCCCCCGTTCTCCAGTACCTCTCCATCCCCGAACTCCCAGTTGTAGATAAGGTTCTCTTTGCTGTTTGGAATATATATGTCTGGGTCGTCTGAGGGTGTGATGGAGAAAACGGTCTTCTCGTCCTTGCCCTGGGTGAGTTTCTGGTTTGCTACAAGGTCCTTGAATGCCGGAGGTGTAGGTGGGTCGTTCTTGTTGTCCACAATGAGTCTTATTGTAACATCGGAAGATGCTCCTCCCTCATCGGTTACCGTCAGGTTGAATATATGTTCTCCAACAAGGTCGTTGGATAGGTATATCGACATGCTGCCGGTACTATCCAGGAACTGGAGGTCATCCTCTCCGATGATCCCTTCTTCGACGACCTCGAGGAAATTGGTGCTGAAATCGAATTTGTCGCCGTATACCTCATCAGCATCGATCGCGGTCGAGGTAATTGTTAGAGGTGCACCCTGTATGTCCTGTATCAGTATCATCTCTCCGATGCTTACAGGTTCATCGTTCACAAGGATGAACTCCGGAGCATCATTGACGCTGTTCACTGTGACGTTGATGGTCACGGTTGGCCATTCCTCATCATGGTACTTTGTATCCCTTGCCTGTATGATGATGTAGTCCACTCCGTTCCAGTTCTCATCGGGTATGAACGAGACATTTCCGGAAACGGGGTCGATCTCCACAGATATGTGTCTTTCAACATCTACCGAGAAGAACAGATTGTCGTTGTCCCTGTCGGTGAAGAGTTCGTTGAGATCAACCATATCGAACCCGGTGGTATCTTCGTCTATCTCCACATCCACGTATGGGATGATGTTCTCGGGAACGAAGTTCACCACTTCGATGTACAGGATGGCTTTTATTCCATATTCGATACCGTCGTAGGGTTTGATATAGACCTTGATCTCATCTCCTTCATTCGTTTCCTCGCTCGGGAGAGTGGTCAAGTTGATGCCAGACATCAGAAGGATATCAGCGTCCTCTCCAACTTTGTACCATTCGACCATGTAGGAAAGATCATCGATGGGATCGATGTCAATGTCCGTTGTATGGTTGGCGATGGATATCACGATATCATCATTGGATGAAACCGAATCCTCAAGGAAAATGACCTCTGGGGTCGTCGGCTGGTTATTCACTGTCCTGAAGCTGAAGGTAACGGTATCGCTCATGCCCCACGGATCGGATGCCATGATCTCCACCCAGTATTCCCTGTTGAACCTCAGGTTCTTTTCGAACTGGAACTGGGTAGCTCTTGTAATGAGGGGTTGATCGAAGATCTCCGTCCCGTAGAGTTCGTCCATGTAGACGTTGATCTCGTAGGTGACAATATCGCTGTTCCAGTCCTTTGCTCCATTCCAGGAGACCGCCGGTCTCTTGAGGTGAGTTGTTACCGGTGTTACATTGAGGATGGGCGGAAATTCCGGAGCCCTGTTCTCGGAGATCTCGATGATCATCTCGAAGTCAAGGTTCTTCACCTGTTTCTCCTCCGTCCACCATGGGACATAGCCGTCTTTGGATATCGAGATGTTCATCGGGTTGTTATCGACGATGGTTGCTCCTTCCATGGTATACTGGAGAATGGTTGCTTTCTGGACAAGACCGAATTGATTGGTCGATTCCAGGAAGATCGTCTCATCATCGTTGTTGAATATCTGAAGTTCTGCACTGTCCACCGGGAGTCCGGTCACATTATCAAGGACAAGGACAGTGAACGTCAGGAACTTCTTGAAGAAGGAGTAACTGTCCATTATGGTCACAGCATTGATCGGGATGGGGACGCTGTATGCCCAGACACCGGATCCTCCGTTCAGTTTAACGGTGTCGATCTGGGTCAGATCAGATGGGGTGTTGTAGATGGCCTGGATCTCCAGAGGAGACCTGGCAATGTCCGAGATCCTTACCTCATCGATCGAGCCGAGGAAATATTCTCCGAACCCTCCGACACCAGCATTGTATCCCGCACCTATGCACATGATCTCCGATGAGTCAGCAACATTTCCGTTGGCATATGAATCGGTATCCTTGATCTGCCCATCAACATATGTTTTCACGGTGCTCCCGTCATAGGTCAATGCAATGAAGGACCACGCTCCTATGGGTACCCGGGCATCGGTCGTTGTCCAGGTCCAATCGGTTGTCGTTGTCATTATTGCCCACATGATGTATCTGTCACTGTTGAGGGCAACC
>JAYEPK010000265.1:0-3712 GCA_034723935.1 Thermoplasmatota archaeon | reverse complement strand
CTTCTGGATCGAAAGACAGTGACAGGGACGGCATTCCGGACATGGACGAGGACACGAACGGAAATGGGATCGTGGACCAGAATGAAACAGACCCGAACGACGAGGACACAGATGACGATGGTCTCCTTGATGGGCTTGAGATCGACGACAGCGACGGCAACACCACTGACCCTCTTGATCCGGACTCCGACGGTGATTTCCTCAGGGACGGTGATGAGGACCAGAACCACAACGGCAGGGTGGACGAGGGAGAGACCGATCCAAATAACGAGGATACGGATGAAGATGGCGTGATCGACAGCGAGGATCTCTATCCACTGGATAGCAGCCGGGTGGATGAGATCCATGGCGATGGAGGTTCGATGATGATACTGGCAATGGCTGTCCTACTCTTTTTCTTGGTCATCATCACGGCATATCTTCTGTATGTAAGGACCAAAGATGGGGCCAGAAACGAAAACCAAGTTGACACAGGTTCAATGGACAGAAGCAGGTACATGAACAGCAAACCCCCACGAAGAAGGAGAATGGATGAGCACAAGAAAAGAGAGAGATGACATTACTGTCAAGCTCTCCCGGAGGCTGAGGACGATCGATACCGCAAAAGGAACGATCTTCCTGCTCGGAACCGTAAAAGGTCTGGTAAGTGAAAAGGAGATCGTAAGAAAGGCCATTGAGGACCTTGACCCTGACGCGATAGCCCTTCACATAAGCATTGAAGAGATAAGAGGCATTGAAAAGGTGGTGAAGGGCAAGGTCAAGACAACCTATCTCTCATCCTATGAAAAAGTATACGCCAGAGAGCTCACCAGATTCGGTGAAGTACAGATACCCCCACCTTCTCTGATAGAGGCATACGAACTCTCCAGGGCAAGGGAAATCCCGCTGAAGCAACTGGATTTCAGTGATAATTCCTACTCGGATATTTACACAAAACATGTTAACGGTATTAGCATGATCAGGCAATCCCTCAGACAAAAGAGGGTGAACAGGAAGAAATTTCGATCAAATACACCCGAGGAATTCTGTATGGAATGGGATTCAGTTGTGAACAAATTGAAAGCCTATCGAATGCTGGAAGAGAGCAGGGAGAGAAAGATGGGGGACCGGATCATCAATATCAACAAGAAATATCCGGATGTCCTTGCTATTGTGGAGATCGAAAGGGTTCAGGGCATCCGGAGAAGGATTGAAATGATCTTGTCGGAAAGAACTTAGGTTCTCGTCATGAAGAAATCACGGGAACAAGATAAAGTACATCCTATGATTTCATCGGGTCATAGAGGCATGAAGCCTTGATCACAGAGGGCGAACCAATGAGTGATGAAGGGGAAACAGGATATTTTTTCTTCCAGAGTCCGTGGAGAAATATCTTTCTTTGGCATTTCATGGAGATCGAGAAGGAAGCATTCATAGCAACCCCTTCCATCGATCTTGATATTCTCAGGAAAATACAATCCATCCTGATAGCGAAATCGGAGAGAAAATTGGTACTAAAGATCATGGTCCGTTTTTCAGAAGAGGATCTGATCAGATCAGGCTCCGATCCTGAAGTTCTGAGATTGCTTGCCCTCATCATGGAGGAGCCAAGCTCCAATGTGAAGGTAAGGTTCGTTCCCAACCTTTCGCTCACGGCATTGATCCTGGACAATAAAAAAGCGATCATCTCGACTGGTGATCTCTCTTCCGATCAGCTCTCGGGAGACCTGACCTTCGGTCATCTCGTTATCGGAGATGAGGCTGTTTCTGACCTGAAGAACGAACTGAAGGAGATCTGGAAGACCGCTTCCGAACCGGGAAAAAAGGAGATCCTAGAATACATGGGAAGGTTGAAGGAGAGGATCGATCTCAGGAAGGAACATATATTCACTATCGATGAAGAGAGGTCTTTTGGTAACCTTGACAAGATCTCACTTGGAAAGAGCGTGGATCCACTTGGTAAGGACAGAAACGAACCACAGCTGGATGAGACAAAGAAGATCATAAAAGAGCTCCTGATCAGAGCAAGGGATGCCGTGGACCTTGAAAAGCCTGAGGTAGCACTTTTCTATATCGAGGAAGGACTCTCCATCGAAGCTGATAATCCCGGACTCCAGCTGGAAAAGGGAAAGATACTATTCGAGGAACAGAGGGAATTCGAAAAGGCAATTGATTGTTTCGATCGGGTCCTGGACCAGAACGAAGATAACATGGATGCCTGGGCATACAGAGGGATGTGCCACCATGAGCTCGGTGAGCTTGAAGATGCTCTTTCCGATTACGACCAGGCCACCGAAATAGATCCCCAGCACTATCCGGTCTGGATCAAGAAGGGGATCATCATGGGCAGGACAAAGGGTAGAGAGGAAGATGGATTGAAATGTCTCGAATATGCCCTTTCCCAGGACCCTTACAACGAAGAGGCATGGCTCAACAAGGCCCTACTACTTGACCAGAGACTGAACAGGATGGACGAGGCGATAATGTCCTACAGAAGCCTTCTGAGGATCAACCCAAAACATGTGGTGGGTTCTTTCAGAATGGGTCTTCTTTCCTATAAACGTTTGAACGATATCAAGAAGGCCAACAAATATTTCAACAATGTTGTTGAGGCGGACCCATCCCATGTTCATGCATGGTTGTTCAAAGGAGAGATCGCAGACAAGGTGGACGGCGATTTCAAGGGTGCACTGGAATGTCTCGAAAAAGCAAGGGAGGCAAACCCCGGATCCACAGAGGTCCTTCACAGAGAGATCGAGCTTCTTCTGGAGCACAGGAAAAAGTTCAAAAAAGCGATCGAGCTATCGGAAGATCTTCTTGCACTTAATGAAAAGGACCCCGTGGCCCTCTACGTTTCAGGGCTGGGTTCTCTGAAAATGAAAAACGATCCGGATACCGCCCTTTCGAGGATGAACGAATCCATAAGGTCCGATCCAAAGAACAAGAGGACGATCATATCCAAGGCGAATATCCTCGCTGAATATCTGAGCAGAGCACCGGACGCTGTGATGCTCCTTAAAGCAGCAATAAAACGAAATGAAAAGGACCCGGAACTCTGGCTGGAACTTGGAATGGTATATTTTGATTTTCTATATGATCCCACGGAATCCATCAAATGCTTTGATATGGTAACCAGACTGGATAAGGATAACGCGGACGGATGGTACAACAAAGGCATGGTATTATCACGCGGGTTTGAAAAGTACCAGGATGGTCTGAAATGTCTGGACCAGTCTACAAGACTGGATGATGAACATCATCTGGCATGGTATGAGAAAGGAAGGATACTACACAATGCATACAACATGCTTGATGATGCCTCCAGATGTTACAAAAAGGCCCTCTCGATCGAACCGGAGGATTCCGAAGTGCTGGCATCCATGGGACACCTTATGAAGGCAAAGGGAGACATGCAGGGTGCGGTTCAGGAACTTCAGAAGGCAGTGGAGGCCGACGATACCAACCTGAACGCACACCTTGACCTTGCTGAGTTCAATCTAGAAGCAGGAGATAACGACCAGGTACACAGGAATCTCACCAATGCACTGCAGCTGGACCCCAAGAACGAGAAGGTATGGAAACTGAAGGCAGAGGCCTTCAAGGCACAGAACGAACTGGTCAAGGCACTCGAATGCTACAAAAGTCCAACTCAGATGGTGATAGCGAGCGGTTATGTGCAAAAAGATAAAGGAGGGCAGATGCCAGGTCAGATACCAATTCAAGAGATAGTCTC
>JAYEPK010000264.1:0-3717 GCA_034723935.1 Thermoplasmatota archaeon | reverse complement strand
TTGGTATGGAAGATCTACCTGAAAAAAGGGATAGAAAAAACCCCTTTAAAGCACAATCAACATATGTAAACCCTTTCGGACAGTGCCTGCCTCACCATCAGGCACATGGTAAACACGGCGGTTCGAAAAGTCTGGAACTTCACTCATCGACCAGATGGTTTAGATACCAACTACGACATCTCCCCGATAGCATGGAGGCACTCAATGGTTCATTCTCAAAGCAACGCTGACCTGGAATTCGACAATGAGATACCGGATGACCTTCGCATACACAGGATCTCCGTCCCTGGAGGATGGGTCTATATCACATATGTCAGGAGGAAGGACGGGGAAGAATACTACACATCGGAGATCTCAACCCTCTATGTCCCGGGAAGAAGATGAAAAACGTCCTTTTTCCGTTCTTGTTCATTCCAGTAAAAATACAGATCAGCAACCCCGAGAACGAACAGTTTACCGGCGGAAACCGAACTCCTACAGGTCAAGATCGATCGTATCAGGGGCCCGCATCCACGGTCTGTTCCTTTTCCACTCTTCTATCCATTCATCAGGAACGATAATGGAGAAAGCTGCGAGGTCTCCCAGATACTCACCCAACTCTGTCGGGAGTATCTCCACCCCCCTTGAGAGGACGGGGAACGACCTGTAGAATTCTTCCTTGATCTTTGGGAGCAGAAGGTCTCTATTGTTCATGAACACGCTCCCCCCTATCACTATCCTCTCCGTGTCAAGTATGCAGTTGATGGAAGCAAGGCCTTTCGCAAAGTGCCTTGCTGTACTATCAATGAGATCGATCGCCCTACCATCCCCTTCGTGATAGGCTTTGAAAACATCTGCAGTGGAGGCATCATCGCTGAAAGCTCTTGCGATAGCTGTCCCCGATGCGATGGATTCCAGGTCGCAGATGTTCCCGCATCCGCAGACTGGTCCTTCGTCTCCAAGGTAAACATGACCCCCATGGGGAGCATTACCGTTCTTTCCCTTGATCAATCTCCCATCCACGAAGGCACCGGTACCAATTCCGGTGCTCCAGGTAACATAGAGGAGGTTGTCGCATCCTTTTCCGGTTCCGAACATCCTCTCGGCAACAGCTCCGGATACGGCGTCATTCTCTATTGCGAGGTTCCGAAAGTGGGTGCTTAGTTCCTTCTCCAGGGGTACTGATCTCCAATCATTGGGGAGCAGTCCTCTCTCCCGTGTCATTCCACCGCATATGTTCGGTGAAACAAGATGCAGTTTACCATCGATCCTCTGGAAGGGGCCCGCAGTGCTTATACCAACGGCTGTCAGTTGATCTTTTCCCAGGCCCGCCTTGATGAAACATGTGTCCACCAATTCCTTTACCTGATCAGGGATCGTTCTTTTATCACCTGTAAGCCTTGTGCGTTGATAGATCCGGATGATGATGCCGTCCCTGTTGCAAAGTGAGGCGGTGATCTTCGTTGCGCCGATGTCTATGGTTGCTATGATCTCCAACATTTTGAGAGCTCCTCAGAGTCCATATTCTTTGACCTGCCTGAAAGGGAGTCGAACGCACATGAACTTTTTCATCATTTATTGTCGAAGGATAGTTTAGTGTGGTTTGGTATGAAACTCATGCTAATATGAAACTATTCGATTTTCATAGCCACCCACAACAGTATTGCCTAATTGACAGTCTGTTGTGGAGGGTTTCGAAGTCTCGATCTGGAATTTCTTGATATTTACCAATCAATAATGAATTTCCAGGTTCTAATAATCGACGAGAGAGACTTGCGAAAAAACCCGATCATTTTTTTCATACTATGTTGTGATCTATAAGGTCAAGGTCATGAGGGGGGTTTTTTCTTCTGTACCTCCATGACCTGTTTACAAGAATGTTCAAATTACCTATGGATGTAAATATCATTCTCCTTGCCGCGGAGGCAGCTGGATCATTACGGAGATATGTTATATGATCACAATGACCCGTAGTACCTAAGCAACCAGATCCACACAGGCGTTACAAACACTTTTATACCATCCTTTTCGAACTCCTCGTCCTGATCAATGGTAAGGATTGTTCCATGATCTGTTCCAAGCTGTTTTGCCGCTTCGACAAGGCCGTTCACCTCCCGCTTCCGGTTGAGAGGTGTGAGTTCCCAGGTGCATTGAAAGACCTTCGGTCGGTTCGTGTCCCGGGCCAATGCCACGAAATCGCATTCGTTCTTTGTATGGGAGTAAAATACATCGTTTCTCTCTTCCAGGACGCGGCAGACAAGGTTTTCGATCAACCTCCCGCGATCATTTGTCATCCGGGTGCTGACAGCCTCAATGAAGCCGTTGTCAGACACATAGAACTTCTTTTTGTTGACAAGCTGCTTCTTGGTGCTGTGAGAGAACATGTTCAGAACGGATCCAAGATACGATTCTTCAAGGTAACTCACATACTTCTGGTGGGTGTTCCAACTTGCGAATTCGAGGGACCTTTCCAACGAGCGGTATGTAAAAGGATTACTGAAATTCGTTATCAACATACGGTAGAGATCACGAAGTTTCTTCACATTTTCCACTCCGTGCCTTATCGATATGTCCTTCAGGACGATATCTTCGTAATTCCTCAGTACCATCTCAAGCTTGCCATATGTAAGGTATTCGGGCATTCCTCCTTTCAATAGATATTCCTCAAAGAGACACTTTAGCTTCATCCTTCCTTCGCTGGTATAGATGGAATCGTTTGTTATCTGGTATTTCCTGAATTCCAAGAATTCCGTGAATGAGAAGGGGCGAATCATTACATCAAGATGGCGCCCGGTCAGTTTTGTGCTTATCTCTGAACTTAACAATCTGGCGTTGGATCCGGTGAGATAGAACTTGTATCCCTGCTCCATCAAGCGTCTTACGAACATTTCGAAACGGGGGATATTCTGTACCTCGTCTATAAGAAATAATCTGCTTTCACCGAACAACTCTATTTGGGCTTCGTGGAGTTTCTGGAAATCCCCTGCTTCGAGATCCAGCAACCGTTCATCCTCGAAATTGATATAGAAAAAATTTTGACCCCCCAGTTCCTCCACCAGCTGCCGAAGGACCGTTGATTTCCCACATCGCCTCAGGCCGGTGATCACAATGGTATGAGGAAAAGATATCTTTTCGACCAATTCATCCAATGCACTCCGCCTTACGCCGAGAGGACGTTCTAAGAAATCGTGCCTCTGCTCCGTAAGTATCTGGCGCATCCGATCAGATGAGAGCATACAAAAGAGATGAATTGTCACCTATATAAATCTTGCCAAGTTAAATTTGTCAATACCACAATATATGATAGTTGGAATTTGTCATGTTCTACCCTAACAAGCATCGATCCAACAGCCAAAATTAACCCGTACCAATTCGTTTCATCAACCCTCCCTGAATAGGAGTGACACACACTTGGAGTTTTTCATCATTTTTGATCGAAGGATAGTTTATTGTGATTTATAGTCACGAACTTATTGTTTTGGACTTATTTGTTCGTGATCTATGTGTCGAATACGCTTTGAAAAGTATCAGGTGTTTAGTATTCGACTATAATTTTCTTCTGTATCCTCATGATCTGGGATTGGATTCTCTTGATCTCCCCTATCATCTCATCTGTAGTACCAACTACCTACTCCTTTTTTTTTTTAAGAGCCATAGCCACCAATTGATAAATGGATAGGTCCTGTGTATTTCGAGATCGTTCCTCAATGCTTCGGATATAAAAGAAGCCGCGCAGTA
>JAYEPK010000263.1:0-3726 GCA_034723935.1 Thermoplasmatota archaeon | reverse complement strand
GATCTCTATACCGAGACAATCATTGCCGATCAGGTTCGCTGTGGTGTTGTCCATCCAAACGTTCCTACTTCCACTCATGGAGACCAGGATGGACATATCACCGAGTATCGTGGAACTGAAGAAGGAGGTAAAAAGACCATCCACCGTCCCGATGTCGAGGCCCACCGACAGGTCTCCGTGGATCATGGTGGAATGGTCGAGGATATCGATCCCCGTGCCATCTCTGATCCGAACCCCGGTCGAGCTCCCCCAGAGACCAATGTTGCAGTTCGAGATATTCATGTTCTTGACAGTATCAAGATCGATACCCGTATCATCCGTAACGGAGAAATTGGACTTGAAGATGGCCCCCATCCCGGAGTTCCTCGCGATCAGACCGGTCCCGAGAATACCCATGTTAAGCTTTCCGATCGAGAAATTGCTGTTGTTGTAGAGATATATTCCGATATTGGATCCGTTCCTGCTGCTCACCGAACATTCATCGATCTTCAACATATCCGTGTTCCTTGAATCTATCCAGACCGCAGTGAAATTGAGCTCTACTCTACTATTTATCACGGATATCCTGCTTGAAGAATTAATAATGATGAAGGTCTCCTCGACGGTATAAAGGCTGGTCCCTTCGGTATTCATGGTGTTCGCCCCATCCAGGGTGATGTTCACTGAAGAGGTAATGCTGATACAGTCCTTGTTCGGATAGATGATATCCATCTCCTCGAGGAGAGAGTCCATCGAATCATGTATGTTCACGGCCTTTCCCGATGAAGCATCGAACTGACAGTTGAATATGTGGGAGCCGTTGCTTTCCATATTCAGCTCCCCTCCGGTCACGTTGATATTGGCCAGCGTTACATTGTCCGCATCTATGGAAATCGCTGGACCGATTCCGGTTCCATTGATGATCACGGATAGTGTATTGTTGGCCATCAGGGTGATCCTGTCCTTGGAGATGGATATGGATTCGTTGTAGGTCCCGCTCTCGATGAAGATGGTATCGCCGGGAGCCGCAGACTCGAGGGCAGAGGTAATGCTATTGTAGGTAGACCCGGGTCCGACATAGAGGCTTCCCGAAACGTTGTCGGGAGCCGTAAGAAGGAATGGGATGGAACCCGCTATCAGTGTGAAACAGATCACAAGCACAGAGAGCCTGCTTGGATTAAACCTTTCAGAGATCAACATATTTATTTCCCCCTCGACATTTTCGATCGATTACCCCTGAAATATATAACACTCATTCATTAAATTATCTGGCACTATCAATAAGAAAACCTATCTATAGGGTGCCCTATTCCAATAAATATGCACCCCGCCGAGGATATAAGGGGAGCCCGTTCTGACCGATTGAAGGGCAAGAGGATCATCATCGGGATAACCGGTTCCATCGCAGCTGTGGAATGCGTTAAGCTCATAAGGGAGCTGATCAGGCACGGGGCAGAGGTCCATGCGGTGATGACCGAGTGGGCTGGCAAACTGGTGGGTCCTGAAGCCATCGAGTTCGCGACCGGGACCCCTGTTGTTACCGAGCTCACAGGTCAGGCTGAGCATGTGAAGTTCTGCGGTGATGTGCCGGACAGGGCGGACCTGCTCCTTGTAGCACCGTGCACTGCAAATACCCTTGGGAAAATGGTGTGTGGAATAGATGATACGCCGGTCACGACCTATCTGACGACCGCCATCGGGACAGGCATCCCGGTGATGGTTGTCCCTGCGATGCACAGTACGATGTACGAACACCCCGTTGTGAAACAGAACCTGGATAAGGCCAGGGAGCTGGGTATTTCGATCGTAGATCCCGTTTTCCAGGAGAAGAAGGCGAAGATGGCTTCCATATCACGGATCGTTGAGGAGGTTCAGAGAAAGCTTTCGAGAGGGTTGATGAAAGACCGGAAAGTGCTCATTGTAACGGGGGCAACAAGGGAGCCTGTGGACGATATGAGACTTCTGACCAACAGGGCCACAGGTGTCACCGGTATCGCACTTGGAAGGGAAGCTTACAGGGAAGGTGCCGATGTTCTGATCCTGGCCGGAGAGAACGTGACGGACATCGGGGAGCATACAAGGTCCATACGTTTCTCTTCCGTGAAGGACCTTCTAAGGTCCATAGAGGTCCTTTCCAATGAATGGGGAACCCCGGACATAGCGTTCTTTGCTGCCGGTATCTCCGATTATATCCCCGTGAGATCGGCGGGCAAGATACCTTCGGGGAAAAGCTCTTTCACATTGGATCTGGAAAAGGCTCCAAAAGTGATCGACAGTTTCAAGAGACTGTTCGGTGATACCTTCATCGTGGGATTCAAGGCCGAGAGCGTTGAAACCGAGGAAGAGCTCATGAAAAGGGCTTTTAAGAAGCTCAGGAAGGTTGGAATGGGAGCCATAATTGCAAATGACCTGAAGGATGTCAGCAAGGACAGGAACAGGGTAATCCTGCTGACCCCGGAAAAAGAAGCTTACAGGGTCGAAGGAGGGAAGAGCGAGATCGCGGTCTTTCTCATTGAAAAGATATCCGAGTTGAGAAATGGATGAAAATGAGGTTGGAATAGATGGTGCTCAGAGGTATTGGATTTTGCCCCGGACATATCACAGGTTTCTTCTCCATCCATGATGGGGCAAAGGAGATAATGAGAAAAGGTTCCAGGGGAGCGGGGGTGAACCTCACCCTTGGTGCGCTTTCCAATCTCGTCCTTACACCGTCCGATGATGAGAACTCCAAGGAACCTCTCTCCCTGAAACTATCGGTGAAAGGTCTCACCGAGTTCACCAGCGATCCGAGGATATACGGAAGTGTTCTGGAACAGCTGCTCCCGAACAGGGCAAGAGGATGGGAGGCCAAGTTGCGGGTCAACCTCCAGCTCCCGGTGGGGCAGGGTTTTGGGATGTCCGGAGCCGGAGCATTGGCAACTGCAGTGGCCGTCTGGGAATCCCTGTACATGAACGTTCCGCCATGGGATCGGAAGCTCCGGTTCAAGGCACAACAGGAAAGTTTTTTCGCAATGGATACGGGCAAGTTCAAGATCAAACCCATGAAACGGAGGCTTACCTCTCGTATAGATCTGTATTCCGGATCCCATACGCACAAGATGGATCCGGTGAAGTCCTCCGGGAAGGCCTCCGGTATGCTTGAAGAGGGCGGAGAGGTCAGGAAGGCAAGCAGATGGCTGGAGGAGAGCCGTGCCGAGGATGATATGGGTCTGATAGGTTACAATGACCTCGTGGCAGCCGCTCATAAGGCGGACATTCTCACAAAGGGCGGACTCGGGGATGTTGTTGCGCAGGCGAGAGGTGGTATCGAGATGAGGCTCGCTCCGGGTATACCTCCCTTCGGGGAGGTGCACACGGTTCCTGTCAACATCGATGCCCCTCCACAGGTGGCGTTCCTCATTGTCGGTGAAGAGGTCGAAACAGCTTCGGTCCTTGATAACCCTTCAAAGAGGGGAAGGATCAACGAGGCAGGAGAGACCGCTCTGAAAGGCCTCATGGAAGAGCCTACGCCCATACAGATGCTGCAGGAGAGCTCGCAGTTCTCGAGACTTGCGAAGCTCCAGAGCATGGAGGTCAGGGGAGCCCTTACCGAGGTACAGGACTTTGCAAAGGCCTCGCAGGTAATGGTTGGGAACTCCGTCTTTGCATTCGTTGGGGGGACATTGGGGTCCGAGCAGAGGGAGATGGTTGTGAATACCTGGAGAAGGAGAGGAGATGTCAAGGTCTGTGATATTGACTTGATGGGAG
>JAYEPK010000262.1:0-3773 GCA_034723935.1 Thermoplasmatota archaeon | reverse complement strand
AGAAAACTGGTGGTATTTTTCTACCCGCATGCAATCCGAGGAAGAACAAGATCCTCAAGAGAATGAAAGCCAGGGTGAAAAAGTTATTTGACACTCATGGTGACAAGATCCAGTCAGTTGAGGATGGTTTCAGGTATCTTGGTCAAACATTCCTGACCCATTTTGGCATAGAACTTGCCGATCCAAGTGACAATAAACTTGTTGAGTTGATATCAGAACGTATTCATAGGCCACTTCGGGCAGGTGTTGAGCGTGTGTTTTCCCGGTTAAAGGCTTTGACATCATTCGAGAAACCAAAGGCAAGGAATCTGCCTACTGTGATGAAGACGATCTGGTTTTGTTTCATCGGTCAACTTGTCCAGGCTTTGACTGCTGTTGAAAAAGGTTTCATCGGTTCTATGCGGAAACGTACTTCTCTTGTTTGACGGTTGATCTGGTCGCATTTGTCCGAGAAATCAGCCTGAGCCATATTCATATTCTTGTAATATGGATATTTATCGGGATAAAAAGAGATGATCTGATATTATTGTATCTCATTAATCATTTGGTTTGATGTGATTTGAAAATATTCAACAGATTATATTCCCATCTTGTTCACGCAACACCCTGTCCTAGGTTTATTATATCAATCAATTAATACAATTACAGCAAACCATATATATTAAAATATTATTTTATTAATTCATTATGAAAATAAATTACAAGATCCACTCCCCCGACACTCCCTTGGAGGAAAGGGAATTTGGATATCCAGTAAGGCACAAGCAGAAGATGCCTTTCGCCCCTAAGATAGAGGCCACACCAGAGGTGGGTCAGTGGAACATAGATATCTTCAGACTCGATTCAGAATTGGGCCAGTTCATATTAACAGCTGGGGATTATTTCGACCTCATCATTGAAGCCATCTCATCGAACATCCATCTTTCAACACAGATGGAAGGGAATCCTTTGACGCTGAACGAGGTCAGAAGATTGACAAAAAGAACATTCAAGGAAGGAATACCTGAAGAAAAATACGAATTCTCGATGCAGGAGATCCAGAACCACATTGGCATATATGTGATGGGTATTGACAAGGGGCCCTGGGACATATCCTTCATTAAGAAAGTCCATGAATTCCTTCTTTTCGGTGACAAAAGTTCAAAGCCGGGTGTATTCAGGAACAACTTTCGTTCAGTCTATTCCAGTGAAGGTGAAGAACTGTTCATCACCTGCCCCCCTGGTCATATCGAAAATGAGATGAAAGGTCTGATGTACTGGCTGAGAACAACCGGACCAGGTTATTACCCGGTGATCTCCGGAGCTCTTCTCCTTCACGAGTTCGAGAGCATTCATCCCTTTGGAGATGGCAACGGACTTACAGGAAGGACGCTCTTTCACCTTTATCTGCATGCACATGGCCTGCCCAACTCAAAACTCTGTTTTATCGAGCAGGAGATCGTATCCGATGCCGAAAGGTATTATGATATATTGGCAAGAGCTGACTTCTATCAGAACTACGAGGAATTGATCATACATTTTACAAGATCAGTGAAAGAAAGCTATCAGAAAGCTGTCAAGAAGTACAAGGAAAAGGACCTTCTCAGCAAGAATCTTGATGAAATATCCAAGCACTTGCTTGTGAAGGCAAAGACGTTGGGCAATGAATTTACATTGAAGGATACCAGAAAATGGTTCGACAATATAAGTGATTTCCAGATCCGCAAGAGGTTGAATGAATTGGTAGAGATCGATGCTATTTGGGATAATGGAGAAACAAAGGGTAAAACCTATCAGTTCGCAGATCCGATGAGACACTTGATGGGATCAACCGACCGTTTGAAAAAAGTGTTCAATGAGGAAAATCAATCAAGGGATAAAGAGTAGGGATTGCTTTTCTTTCAGAGGTACTATAACGAAAGATTACGATAATTAGGACCAGTATACCATCATAACACGGAGAAAAAGAAAAGATGATAATCTCTGCGAGCAGGAGGACCGACATTCCCACACACTACGGGGAATGGTTCATCAACCGGCTGAAAGAAGAACGAGTGGACGTTGTGAACCCATTCAACAGAAAACAGATGCGAACGGTGGACCTATCACCGGACAATATAGATGCGATCGTTCTCTGGACAAAGAACCCTGCTCCATTCTTCCCATACCTGGACCATCTCGATGACAATGGATACAATTATTATTTCCATTACACACTGAACAACTATCCCAAGATCTTCGAACCCCACATGCCAGACCTCGAGACCAGGATAGGATATTTCAAAACACTATCTGAAAGGATCGGAAAGGAAAGGATTATACTCCGATACGATCCGATCATTATTTCGGAGATCACCCCGATTGCATTCCACAGGAACAATCTGGAGATGATACGAGATGAACTTACGGACCATACGGAGACACTCGTCATCAGCTTTCTGGACATATACAGAAAGATCTCCGGAAGGATCAAGCGGATCGAGAAGGAAAATGATGTTCATATAGTTGATGTGAACAAGGAGCGGAACTTCCATTATATCAAGGAATGTTGTGAAGCCATCGATCGAGTGTTTGGAAAGTCTCACATAAGAACAACTTCATGTTCGGAGCCATTCGATCTGAGCGGATACGGCATCGAGCACGGGAGCTGTATCGATGCAGCATTGATCAACAGACTCTTCGACAGAGAGGTACTCTACAAAAAGGATCGGAACCAGAGACCTAAGTGCCTCTGCACACAGGCAGTTGACATCGGAGCATACAACACATGTATCTCGAACTGTAAATACTGTTATGCTAATTATAGCGAGAAAGTGATCAAAAAGAACTATGATGATCATGATCCGGGAGCTACATCGCTGCTGCCAATTCGATAAGAACAATGTCAAAGAGACCGAAAAGGTCACCTCTTTCCGATCTTGTTGTTCACCAGGCAATATGTGTGAGAATCTCTGAGATGTTCCTCGGAGAAAACGATGAAAGCTGAGATTATCGAAAATGCCGCCTCGAGATCATGATCCTCCATCTCCAGTTTGAAGTGTGGTCTGTAGACCTTTCCCATCGTGTCATGGAACGAGATACCGTGATTGGAGCGGTAATAGATACTACCGATGACATGCAAGGGGAGCACTTTCGTCCTGTAAGGGTTGACGAACATGATCCTGTCCTTGAATATCACCATCACCTCGAATACCCTGAAGAGCAGGAACTGATATGCCATGAGCCAGAGGAATATATAGGGGATCGCAGCAAGGACGAGCATCTTTTCCACATTGAAATTCCAGATGAAGAGGAGGTATGCTATCAAGAATATCGCCGGGATGAAGAGCGCGGCGAACATCTTACCTTTCGAACTCTCATTTTGGTATACAAGGGAAGTTTCCAATCTACCAACTCCTCAGGGACAGAGGGGGAGATCCCATCCCCACCGTCTCCGGGGAATATATTTTCCCATGACGATTTAATACTTGTCATATATCTGTCAAAATAAGACCGGATAAATAACCGCATTGAATATTCCCGGATAGATCACGGGTCCGGAAGAACCTCTACCATCAGAGATGGATCGGACCTGCTCTCTTCTGATCGATCCCCCCTTCACTATGGAAGAAGAACGATGGGAGCAGCGAGCTCCTCTCCCTGAGTTGGATCTCCTCATTGCAGTATGAACAATGATAGATGGTCGTATGCCCCCTGAAGAGACTGCTCTTTTCATCTTCCTGCATCCTTATTCCACATCTTTTGCATCTCATTTAAGATCACCTTTGTATCAAACATATCCCGTCAAGGTCCAT
>JAYEPK010000261.1:0-3781 GCA_034723935.1 Thermoplasmatota archaeon | reverse complement strand
GGGGCCGATCCGAACTGTCTCTCCTGCAACGGAACTGGAAAATGTGTTTGGTGCCACGGGTCAGGAAAATGCTCAACATGCGGTGGATCGGGGAAATCCATCGGAGATGTTTGCTCAACATGCGGTGGTTCCGGAAAGTGCTCTGTATGCCAGGGTAATGGCAAATGCAACTGGTGTATGAAATAGATGAGGTGTAGCTTTTGAAAAAAAGTTTGGTCATTCTGGTTGCTCTAGCTATTGTTTGTACGACCATCTCAATGGCGGAAGCTCAATGCTGTGGTGAACCGGAAAATGGGTCCAGGTATATCGACGATCGTACCCATCCCGAAAACTACACTATGATCGATCGGAACATCATCATCAACGGAACTATGGTGGTCGATGAGGACCTCTTGATAGAGAACTCCACGGTTACAGTGGTCGGAAAGGGGATCGTAATATCGGAAGGTTCGAACCTTGTGATGAAAAATTCCACATTGAAAAAAGGCCGGAACACAACGGGGTTCTACCTTGATCTGGTCGGTGATGCATGGATCAGCAATTGCACGATAGATGGATGTCTTGACGCTGAGAACCAGTTTTTCGGGCTCTACCTCGAAGATAGCAGTCTCGTTGCCGAGAACATGACAATGACACGGTCCGGCATGGTGCGTGTCAGCGGAGGGAACGCGAACCTGATGGATTCTCGGATAAACGGTATCATCTCTTATTCGGGCAACATCACACTGCATAGAACGGTTGTTTACGGATCCGGGATCTCCCAGATAGGCAAGGGAAGGGCCATCCTGGATGGCCTTGAGGTTTTCACTGACCTGCCATTCACAAGCACTGCTGGCATCTACTGTTTGGATGCGGAACCTGTGTCCATCAACAATGTATCGGTGAATGGAACCTACAACGGAGGAATATCCGCGATCCGGACACCCGTTGATGTCTGCGATGTAACGATCGATCTTCCCGAGGGTATCATAGCCATAGAGCTTAAGGATCTCGACATTACAGGAATGAGGAACATCTCCTCCTCCGGTACGGAACTTGGCATTTTCATCCATAACTGCACATCCACAAGATCCATATCCAATATCTCCGTGGACTCATCGCAGAGAGGAATGGACCTTAACGGTAACGATCCGATCTCCCTCGAAGGTATCGAGATGATAGGTTCAAGGACAGGGATCTCGGTCAGAGCTCCCACGATACTGGTGAATTCACTGCTCAAGGACAATGATGTCGGAGTGATGATCGAGAAGGGTTCAATGGTCCGGCTCGAAGGATGCGTGTTCCTGAACTACAGCATCTGGGCCATAGAGGATGAGACATGGTCAGAAGGGACATGGTCCAACAACACATTCCAGGGAGGAACAGAAAGTTACGGAGAGATCGCATGGTGGGGATGGATGCCGATCGAGGTAACCGGACCCGGGAATATCAGGATCCAGGGTACCGAGCTGACGGTGGACACTCCCTTTGGTCCATCATTCAAGATGTACAGCGACAAAGTGGGATTGATCTGGGGTTACGATAACGGAGAGTCGGTCATCGATCAGGTCAGCTACGGCATCATAGCCAGATGGGGGACCGCAACAAGGAACATTTCGTATGTGGTCAAAAAAGATGAGACCATCTCCATCGAGATCCCCATGACCGATCTCTGGGTAGGGAACGTGAGCTTGGAGGACAACATTGTCCTGATAGAAATAGGATGCAACGGCTCCGATGCAAAGGAGGTCACGGTCACACTGCTCGTGGATGGAGTTGAATGGAACACATACCGGACCACACTCTCCGCAGGGGAGACAAGGATCGTGGAGATCCAGCATCCGGACCTGGGAACTGGTGATCACGATTTCAGTGCCTCCGTGAGCTCGCAGGATGAATACAAGGGAGAAATGAAGGCATACCTTGAGAACAACGAGGCCTCATTCAAAGGAACGATACACGAGCACGAAAGTATGGCAGAAGGAGGAGTTCTACTGATCATCGCCTGTCTTTCGATACTTTCGATATTGTTCCTGATCGTGCCCATCCTCCTCAAAAGGCAGGACTAAAGTTTAATACCACCCTGTATTTCACCGTTTCATGCCTGAATCTGCTAGCAAGGATATAGAATACTCCACAGTATCCGAGGTATCAGGGCCCCTGATGACCGTAGAAGGTGTAAAGGGGGTGGCCTATGGAGAAGTGGTCAAGATAAGGGCACCGGATGGCAAGATGAGGCTCGGACAGGTCCTTGAGGCGCATATCGACAAAGCGGTCGTCCAGGTCTTCGAGGGGACCAAGGGCATCGATACTGAATCCACATCGGTCCGTTTCACGGGGGAAACCATGAAGATCCCCGTATCTCCTGATATGCTTGGCAGGGTATTCTCGGGAACAGGAGAGCCCATAGACGACGGACCACCGATAATCCCCGAAAAGAGAAAGGACATAAATGGTGAGCCGATCAATCCGACAGCCCGCGAATATCCAAAGGAGTTCATCCAGACAGGAATATCCACTATAGACGGTATGAACACGCTGGTCCGTGGACAGAAACTTCCGATATTCTCCGCTTCCGGTCTTCCTCACAACGAACTTGCAGCCCAGATAGCAAGACAGGCGAAGGTCCTCGGGTCCAGGGAGGAGTTCGCGGTGATATTCTGCGCCATGGGCATAACATCCGAGGAAGCGAACTTCTTCAAACGCTCCTTCGAGAGGTCGGGCGCTCTGGAAAGAGCAGTGCTTTTCTTGAACCTGGCAGATGATCCTGCGATCGAAAGGATCATAATCCCCAGAATGGCATTGACCACAGCAGAATATCTTGCATTCGAGAAGGGAATGCACATTCTCGTGATATTGACCGATATGACCAATTACTGCGAGGCCCTGAGAGAGATAGCAGCAGCCAGGGAAGAGGTTCCAGGAAGGAGAGGATACCCCGGCTACATGTACACTGATCTTTCACAGATATATGAAAGAGCAGGAAGGATCGAGAACAACAGCGGTTCCATAACACAGATCCCGATCCTGACCATGCCGGATGACGATATCACACATCCCATTCCTGACCTTACCGGTTATATCACAGAAGGTCAGATCGTGCTTTCCAGGGATCTTCACAGGAAAGCCGTGAAGCCTCCGGTGAACCCTTTGCCGTGCCTATCCAGATTGATGAAGCAGGGGATCGGCGAGGGCAGTACAAGGGAGGACCATGACCAGGTATCCAATCAGCTCTATGCTGCCTATGCAGAAGGTGTGAACCTGAGGGACCTTGTTGCCGTCGTTGGAGAAGAGGCCTTGACAGATAGGGACAGGGCATACCTCAAGTTCTCCGATGCCTTCGAGAAAAGATATATTGCACAGGGATCGGAAGAGGACCGATCGATCATTGACACCCTCACCCTTGGGTGGAACCTCTTGACAATGATACAGAAAGAGGAACTGAAAAGGATCGACGAGAAATACATTGAAAAGTACTATCCACAGTGATCCTGCCTGGGTCCTCAATTATCTTCCTGATGAGAAGTGATTATCCAAAGGTCCATCAACCCACCATTTGCTTTTGCACCCTATTATTGGGTGACATGGTTGAAAATACTGTTTTTACCGATTAGCATTGACGTAATAACCATTATATACCTAACCCGGCAAAGCCGGAACCAAACAGGCAAAACGAGGATTCATTTATAATGATGTAAAATGTTCATTGTTATATGCAATCTTTAGTAGAGCGTAACGCAAATAAAATTAGAGGTGTTATATCCTGCTATGATCGAGTTCTAATAACAGGCACTATTCCAGG
>JAYEPK010000260.1:0-3795 GCA_034723935.1 Thermoplasmatota archaeon | reverse complement strand
GCCGAGGTCGAAAAAGATAGAAAACCTAGGCCCAGGGGACCACCGATGAGGATCGACAGGGGCAGGGGTGGGAGATCACCACCGCTCCGCTGATAGCCATCACTTCTTCTCTGCTTTGTTGACGTAATTGAGGTGAAGGTCCATCAAAGCCCTTTTCAGCTCCTTGGCCTGCTCTGGGTCCATGTGAGGCTCCAGGACCTTGAGATTTGCCTCGTAGAGATCTATTGCAAGCTTGGCCTGTTCAATGTCCAACTCGGCACCCTCGGTCCCGGGAATCGGAACCAGGCCGAGGTGGTGCCATGCCTGGGATGCAAGGACAGAAAGGTTGTAGAGCATCAGGTCCTTGACCGAACTTAGCATTTTGGCCATTTCCTTCTGGAGGGCTTCCTGGTCCATCTTTTCGTCCGGCCCCTCCTGACCATCGTCTCCGGGACTGGATGTGTTTTCTGTATCGTTGTTCTCTTCGTCCGACATGGTATTACCTCTGAATTGGAGTAATGATCGAACTATGATTAAAACCTGCTGTTTCTCCTCCTTCTTCTCCTCGAAGCTCCCCAATCCCTGTCATCGTCCTCATCTTCTTCATCTTCGCTCTCGTCAATAACGAATTCGTCTTCATCTTCTTCGTCCTCGTCCTCATCTTCAAACTCATCCTCTTCGTCTTCATCATCTTCATCATTATCTTCGCCCTCGTCCTCATCTTCTTCTTCTTCTTCTTCTTCTCTCTCGTCAATAACGAATTCATCCTCATCACCTTCGCGGACACCTCCGCCAAGGTCAGATGAATCTTCTGATTCGTCAAGATCATCGTCCCAGATAGCATCCCACTCATCATCATCCACATCGAGGTCCCAATCCTCCCATTCCTCCTCGTCCTCGTCGTTCCATTCCAGCTCCCATTCATCATCGTCCCACCATCCACTCTCACCTTCGATCTCTTCCTCTTCCAGGTCGATCACGAATTCATCCTCTTCCAGGTCAATGACAAATTCTTCGTCTTGTGCTTCTTTTTGATATTTTAAGGGGTCAAAAACATCATCGTCATCATCCCATTCAAGGTCGGTCGAAATGGATCTTCTTCCGGCTCTTTTCACGGGAGCCTTGACCTCTTTCACATGACCGCCTTTCGGAACCTCCTTCTTTTCCATTCGCCTATCGGGTCCCGGACCCCCTGAAGAGGAGAAAAGCGATTCCCCGAACAATGGTCCACTCGAAGGGCCCCTATCATCTCTCATCGAGGGAGCTTCATGGGTGTGTGTCATCACTTCCGGCGCAGTCTGATGTTTCGTTGCTGTTGCTGCGGTAGGGGTTACCGAGAAATCGGTAATGACATTCCCACTCTCATCCCTGGGGAGATCGGACCTGGACCCGTTCGGATCGAAATGAGACTGCCCCTCCATTCCAGCCGGGGCAACTTCCATGGTCTCGAAGGCCTCGATCTGGTTCTGAATATACTTCTTGAAGGCCATTGCCTTTTCGACATCAGCAGCATATCCCAGCTTCTTCAATCCATTTACATACTGCTCACCGGTGATCTTCTTGCCCTTGTAGAGCGCGGTAAGCTCTTTTTTCTTCTTCATTTTCTTGAGTTTCATCTTCTGTTCCTTAGAAGGTCTGGAGCGGCTGAGTTTGCTATCCATCTGTTCGGGGTTTTTGAACTTGATCCCGCAAACTGCGCAGAATGGCAGGCTTGAACGGTTCTGCGCCCCACATTTCGGGCAAACGGCAGGATAGCTCTCCATGGATGAACAGAGAATCTATTGGGATAAGTAATTAACGATGTTCTTCTCAGATAAATGGATCATTTCGGTCTCAAGCGGTTCCAGTCCCTCTTTCTCGTCCTTACCGTGAACACCTCTTCTTCCTCCTCCCTCATCAGCTCCTCATCGCCCACGTTATACTTCCTTCTGGACAGGGTTGAGATGATGGACACGGTGATGAGTAGAAGAAGGACGAACAATATTGCAATGAAGGAGATGCTCTCGGTGCGGTTGAACCTTGACAGGAAAGAGGTGTCGGTATCATCATTACCATCTGTCACCTTCTCCTCTACCATCATGCTCGTGGTGGTGAAACCGGGGTCGTGTGTAAGCGATCCGGTGCCCGGATAGGTGAAACCACCTGTAACGGATATTAACATTCCCGGTCTTCCCTTGAGCAGTGGACTGTTCCATATCGGGTCGGTGGGCCCTATAAGCCTCAGACCAAGTATCTGGAAACCGGCTTTTATCCTGGAGTCTGATCTTTCGGCGAAAGCCTCATTCTTCCAGAAGAACTTCAACAGATCCTTCAGATCAGATCCGAACTTCAACTCCCCGCCCTTCAGGGTATCGACCAGACCGGCCTTCTCCATTCCGGAGCTATCGGACCAGAGGTTCTGTCCGGTCGTATTATCCAGAAATGCGATCAGTCTGGTGTTTCCATAGATCCGGGCATTCTCTGTATCCTTGACCTCTCCCAAGAACAACGGGTCATAGGTCCTTCCCAACTTCATGCTGAACCTCATCATAAGTGCTGGCATTCTGTTGTCCCGTTCGAAATCCCATCCGACCACTTTGTGACCCATTTTAATGGAGGTATCGATGACGACGGAGTTCCTGTCCCTGACACTTTTTTCATCCGTTGAAGACACGTCCCCGGCACTGTATTCCTCCAGACGCAAGGTCCTTTCCTGTTTTGTCACCTTCAGATGGAATGTGAACCCGACCTCATCCAGGAACATGGCAGGGGTTGGTCTGGTCCTGTTCAATTCACCAGTTGTGGTCTCCTGGTTCGATCTGTAGGAGATGTTCTTCGCATACAGGCCGAATACCCATTCCAGCCCGTTTTCGTTCACCTCCGGTCTATCCTTCCTTATTTTCCATATTCCCGAAAGTGAGACCCCCTTCTCCACGGGCTCACCTCTTGAAACGGACAGGGTATCATTATTCGTATTCCGGTCATAAAGTCCATTCCCGTTCAGGTCCTGGAACTCAACGATGCTTTCCAGCCGGTAAAAAAATAACGTCTCGCTGTTGATGAAAGATGTCGAACCGTTCGCCAGTTCCTTCACACCAACAACATCTATCCCCCTGGTGATGATGGTGACCGGCCCCGGATTCCAGGATTCCCCCCATATCACCATGAGCGAGGATCCTGCTTCCAGGTCCAATCTGAGATAGGACCCACCGCCCAGTTCTCTGGTCTTCCCGAATTCGATCTTGTGCTCCAACTTTTTAAAAGGATATATCTCTTTTTCGGCAGTTAGCTCCTGGGCATTCGCAAGAGGAAGGATCAGGACCAGGAGTAACAAGGACATGACCAGTATGGTCTTGAATACGTTTTCCCTCATCACCTTACCTCCTTCAAGCGAAAGATCGGGGCGGAATTCCTTCCGCCCCTCAAAATAGGCCCTTTTCCTACTTTTTACTTCCCCGCATCTCTATCAAGGTCTTGCTGATATTCCAGGTTTCCTATCTTCTTTTTCAGTATCATCCGGTTCTACTTTCCTTTCATTGTTCTCTCTTTCTCTCCTTTCCTTTTCCGGCCTGTCTTCAACCTCAAGATCCCCGGGGTATATCTTCCTCACTCCACTTTCGATCACGACCTCTTCTGGCCTTCCATCGGAGTTCCTGTCGATGTACCTGAAGGTGCTGTACCTGATGATGATCACGTCCCAGTTCCCGTCCGAGTCTCTGTCGATGATCTCCCTGGACCTGAAAAGGATCTCCACTAGCTCGGGGTTCCCGTCGCTGTTCTTGTCCTTTACCAGCAGAGAGACACGGGACATGCCCCTGATCTCGGGGTTCCCGTCGG
>JAYEPK010000259.1:0-3796 GCA_034723935.1 Thermoplasmatota archaeon | reverse complement strand
CGAAAATGTCACACTTCGATATAATACACCGGACCTTCAATTCTCTATTCAGAACTGGAGAGAACCTGTTCATGAGTGTTCCATTGAACGATCTGTTTTTCAGAATACATCGGGAACAGCTCCAACAAGCATGAACACAGCTATCAAGAAGAGGAACAGTGAAAGGACATAGAGAAGATACTTTCCTTTTAACTTCTTCACGATCTTAGCTCCCCCCTGGGCCCCGAGCACAGCTCCCGCAGCAAGAGGAAGCGCCATGAACGGATCGAAGGCTCCCCCGGAGATCACAAATACCCTGAAGGTGGACATGAAGGCAAGAAGGAACATGGATGTGGCGATGGCCCTCTTCACGTTCATCTTCAAGAGACCAACCTGAAGAGGCATGAGAAGTGCTCCCCCGCCAATTCCAAAGGTCGACGAGGCGGTTCCGGTAGCAAAAGCTATCGGAACAGAGATATGGGGGAGCAGTTTCCTTTTCTCTCTACCCCCGGAAGTGCTCGCTTTCTTCCTGGTGTTCTTGATAAGAATGAACATCGTCACTAAAATGAGCAGTATGGAGAAAATAATATCGAACACCGCATCTTCCATACTCTCGAGCAGGAAATAGCCTATGAACAGACCGGGTATCGTCGGAACTATCAGAAGTGCAAAGACCCTAAGGTCCACCATCTTAGACCGGAAATATGTTATTGAACTCGAGATCGAGTTCGCGACGATCATGGTCAGAGATGTCAGAACGGCCTCTGACCTGTCCCTACCCCAAACTATTATCAGGAACGGCACGCAGAGGAACCCGCCACCGAGCCCTGTCATGGCCCCAAGCGTGCTGATCAATGCCCCTGCGATGAAGAAGACAATAACCGTGAACGGATCGTGATGCACGAACCCTTACCATATCATACTGATATTAATGTCCTATCATTTCGCTGAAAGACATTGATACAGTAAGGTTTACAAAACATGAGACGAGTATTCGATTGATCGGTGCCAAAGGTGAGCAAATGACAGATGAGGGAATAGACAGCAAGGAGACCCTGAAGATACTCCTGGACCTGCTGTCCCACGATATTAACAATCATATTCATGGTTCCATAGGATACATTGATCTTCTCGAGCAGACCATGCCGGACGATCCGATGCTCAAGAGGTTCCTTGGCAACTCCACAAGTGAGATCAAGGCAATAACACCGTTGGTGGACAATATCCGTCTCCTGGTGAACATTTCCAGGGAACCCTTCTCGGGGGAGAAGGTGGACCTCATACCCATGTTGATGGCCGCCCGGGAGGTTGCAAAATATCAGATAGGGAACAAGGACCTGGTCATCGACACCGTTCTGAAGGAGGGAGACCTCATTGTCAAAGCTGACAGGTTCCTACGGGATGTCTTCGTTCAGATCCTCTCAAATTCCATGAAATCCGACCCATCAAGTGAGGTCCATGTCGAGGTCAAAGGGACCGTTGAGAATGAAAAGGTGATGATAACTTTCGAGGACCACGGAAAGGGTATACCAGACAGCAGGAAGGAGAATATATTCACAAGGTTCAGAAGGAGCATAGAAAAAGGTGATGTCAATGGAAAAGGCATGGGGCTCTCCGTGGTCAGGGAAGTTACAATGAGGTACGGAGGCATGGCCACTCTCGAGGACAGGGTCAAAGGGGACCACACACAAGGTATCAGGGTGACCCTCGATCTGCCCCTGGGGTAAGGAGGTGTCAATGAATTGTCCGTGGCAGCTACCGAGAACTTCACAACGAAGGTGATAGTAAGGTTCCGCCACAAAGCAGGAAAGAACGGACAGCTATTTCCTCTGACATCCTGGAATTCCGGATTTCTCATAACATCTTCTCAGAGATTGATCCTGGCAGCCGGACCGTTCCATCACCTTATACCTCTTGATACGATCCTGTCCATCGAAGATGACGGTATATTGTCCAACGTTGACAGTTCCAGGAAAAAGGTAATTCCCATCTCTTTCTCATCCGGGCCTGATGCGTATCTCACACTTGTCGGAGTTACCCCGACAATGAGAAGTGATCTGATAAAGGAACTGTACCAGGCAATATTGTCATCCTACAGAGGTTTCTACCTTGAAAAGGACGGTGCACATCTTCCGATAACATTCAAGGTAGAACCGGATTCCCTTTTGCTTGTTACAGGGCCATCCTTACATGTTGAAGTGAAAAAGGAAGAACTGCAGACAATAAAGATGAATAAGGGCAGGGATGGTTCTCTGATCACGATCGTCAGGCTAGAGGGTCTGAACACGCTTCGGATAATTGCAAGGAACAAGGGAGGGGAATGGATCAGAAAACTCATTGAACATTACAAAAATGATGTGGGGCCCACCCTGGATAAAAGATACAAAGAGGTGATGCATCACCTTGAAAATACACCCACAACGACCGGTACATTGTCGGAAGATTTGAACCTTGCCGCCCTTGAAGCATCGACGATATTGAACGAGATGATATTCCTTGGATGGGTAACAATGGACCACGACTCCAAGTTGTACACGCTGACGGGGAGAGGCGTGTCGTTACTGAGATCGGGCTGAGCTACAGAATGTTGTTCTTGAGGGTCTCCAGGGCAACCTCCCTGTATTCACCATGTTCAAGACCCATCAGACCCTGTGACCCGATCATTGTTCTGTGGAGTTCGTAAACCCTGCTTCCGACAGAGCGGAAGATCCTCCTTACAACGTGCTTTCTTCCTTCGTGGATGCGGATCACCACACATGTCCGATCTTCCTTGATCTCTGCTGATATCACCTGTATTCCGGTCACCAGTGACCCGTTCTCGAGGATCACACCATCTTTCATCACTTCCTTTAGCTCACCTGATGTCCATTTTCCCTTTACCAGTGCTCTGTACTCCTTCTCTATACCGTATCTCGGGTGTGCTATACGGTTCGAGAGCTCACCATCGTTCGTCAGTATGATCAGACCGGTGGTATCCATGTCCAGGCGTCCAACGGGAAACAGTCCCATCCTGCGTCCCCCCCGTATGATGTCAACCACGTATTTCCTCCCCTTCTCATCCTTGTTGACGCAGAGCACAACCTTCGGCTTATTGAGAATGAAATAACGTTTACCGATCGGGGTTACGATCTTACCAAGGACACTTACATCATCATCAGGTGAGACCCTGCTCCCCATCTCCGTGACAATATTTCCATTTACCATCACGGAGCCATTCCCAATGATCCCTTCACAGTATCTCCTTGAACCCAACGCACACATTGAAAGGTATTTCTGAAGCCTTATCTCTTTGTTCAAAGGAGCTCACCCTTTCTTTCCGGAGCTTTCCAGAAGCATCTCCGGGTTCTCGATCAACTTCTTGAAATATTCGAATGCGGTGAAATAATAGAACGCATCCTCTCCTCTTTCGTCAACGGTGGCCATCACGGGACATACCTTCCTGACCACCGGTTTTCCATTCTCCGCGATCACCATCTCCTTGATCGATCCGAGAACAAAGAACTGTGTGATCGTCCCCACCTCGTAGAGGTGATGGTATGCAGGGTCCGCACCGAATGCCCCCACGTTGTTGATGAGCGCAGAGGAACAGAGGACCTCCTTTTCGATGTACCTCTTCGAGAAGAGGCCGTGTTCGTCCATGAACTTGTAGATGTGGTATCCTATCCTTATCAGGAAACCGGGAAAGAACAGGTATCCCTTTGCTTCTTTATCACCCTCATCCTTCTTGCCCTCCCTTGTCTCCTTGATCTCCTTACGGGCAGTTTTGATAGTGTCCAGAAAATCAAAGTCGGGTTTGAACTCTTTCTTCACGACCGAA
>JAYEPK010000258.1:0-3803 GCA_034723935.1 Thermoplasmatota archaeon | reverse complement strand
GCAGATAATGAATTTTCATATTTAATTATTGACCTGAAATGATTTCCTTTAGAGTAATCATTTCAGGTCAATAATTAAATATGAAAATTCATTATCTGCCTATATAACTGGACAATATGACAAACCATTTGAAATAGTTGTTGGAATTAGAATCGAAGAAGGATCAGTTAGCAATTGGAATATTATATTAGATATTATTTATGATAGTTGATAATTGTGTCAATGGTAATTGAGGCTGACCAACAACCTCACGAATCTGTTAATGTAACATAAATTTCAATAAAAATATTGAACGATCAAACCATTTAAATTACATTAATGGGCTATTAATAGACATATTCATATTATTAAAATGCATACCGCATTATATCGAGGGATGGAATGAAATTCAGACGGTATGATCCGAATCAGACAAAGTTCGTCAATCTCGACTACAGAGCTATTCTCGGTGAAGATTCTGAGGCGGTTATGATACATAACATCGTTGAAGTCCTCGATCTATCCAAGTTTGAAGAGAAATATGTCGAGATCGGAAATCCCGCCTATCATCCGAAAATGATGATGAAGATCATTATCTACGGATATGTTAGGAAGTACTTTGGAGGAAGGCCACTATACAATAACGAAATATTTTATCGAACTGGTCAGGACATTAAAACCGAAAGGGATCCTGATCGTTGTGGATATCGAGAAACTCGATTCGATACTTCTTGAAACGATCCTGAGCGATAATGTGGAGTATGACGGCGAGGGGCCCTTTACAGGGGAGGACATCGACGAGCTGATCACTGTTTTGGAGGGTAAACTGAGAAATATAAAGATCAGCACCGTAAAGGAGTTGTTCGTACTTCATGGACACAGATCTAAGAGTTCAAGATAGGCCGATATTGACCTGCTGGATGATAGGTATTAGGTCCTGCTGTGAACCCGGAGTTCAGGTACAGAATATGTTGGAACGTACGGGAGAGCATGTACGATCAAATAAGGAACAGTGCAAGAACAAGTACGAAAGCCCATGCTATAACGGCCGGAACGATGGTCCTTTTCAGCACCGATGTGTAATCCGTCCTGAAGTACTCGAGCGAGACCGACATACACGGATGGATCGGGGAGAGAAGATAGCCGATGAATATGCTGAAGAAGAGGATAGAGAACGTGATGTAGTTGATCTGGGGGTAGGCTGCAGTTGAGAGTATCGGGAGCATCACGGAGATGGGGATATTGACCCTCCCTGTCACAACTCCGAGAAAACCCCCTGCAAATACCACCATCAAAGCCCTCGAAAGGGGCAGGGATGCAATTGCTTCGGAAGCATTCGAGGATTTGAATACCTCGAGGAAGATGAAAAGAGCAAGTATTATCAGGGCGAAGTTCCAGGCCCTCATTCTCTTGACAACGGGAAAAAGAAAGTCAAGTCCCTTTCCTTTCACGATCAGTATCAGGGCAAGGCTCAACGATACGCCCATGAGAAGGAACAACTCTTCCATGATCCCGGGGAAAAGATACATCAAAGAGGCATGGATCAGAGGAGCTATCAGGATCAGGACAACCGGGAGATATGCCTTCTTTCTCTCCTTTTCCCCTTCATGTATGGGGCCTCCGTCAACCTTCCTTATCAGAAATATCCAGGTAAGCAGGGATGTAAGGATAAGGCCGGGAATGGCATAGAGCATGACCTCGTACAGGTCAAGTCCTGCCATTTTGGTGGTAGCAAGAAGAGAACCCAGTGGGTAGAAAAGGACTGCCAGATGTCTTGACCAGACATTTATCCCCACCTTCACATCAGCGGGGGCGGATCCGGCGGCTCCCTTGACCACTGGTGCCGATAACAATGCCCCTCCGGGGATCGGAAGCATGCCGAGCATCGCCGGTAGGACCAGAAGAGCAGGTCTTCTTCGAAGGGAGGTGTTCAACATCAGGTCATCTATCAGACCCGTCATCTCGAGGGCACCGCCGATCATCGCTATTATCCCAACCGACAGGGAAAGTAGAAGAATTGATGGATCGAACAGGACATCCGTAACGATGACCGATAGATCGGCAAAGGAAACGGATACCAGTCCAAGGAACAGAGAGGACACGGCCAGAGCTATCCAGAGGCTCTTCCTAGCGACGACCATCAGGATTGCGATAGTGACTATGAATTCCACCCAGATCAGAACATCCATCATCGATCACGGTCCCGGGTTAGACCCTAGTGATAGCTACTATTTCTTTGGTTCGCTCTTTCCCCACAGCTCCCAGATGAACCTTGTGTCCCTGTCAACATCGCCGTAGAAGAGGAAGATGAGCATCTCTTCGGTGAATGCCAGGATGTAAATGAATAGAATGACCGTCCCGAAATAGATCGGGTAAACTCGGTCTCCCAGACCAAAATCTGTAAGGAAGGAAACGATCACGAGGAAGAATACTAGAGCGGCGTTCAATCTGAGCAGGTTCGTGTGCATAAGGATCGGTTTTCCTATCTTGATCCAGGACACTGCAAATGAGGAGAGGAAGAATACGAAAAAAACAAGGAGTAGATTGGTCAGGCTGTCAACGATGTACGGGAACCAGAGATAGATGAATGCCAGAGTGCCGAGGTAGAAAAAGAGGTCGGCAACCGAATCAATGGTCTTTCCGAACTCGGACGTTTGCTTCAGCTTCCTCGCCAGGATACCATCGAAATAATCAGTGGAACCGATCACGATATAGAGGGCCAGGAATACCAGGTCCAATTTGATGTGAGTTACAAGAAAGAGCAAGGGAAGGAATATGATCCTGGAGGCGGATAGTACGTTTGGTACGGTGAAATACTCATTTCCGGTTTCCAAATAAGCCCCATATGTATCAACATAGGTCTGGTATTTAAGGATGTAACTAATTTCATACGGTTTCCACTGGCCTTGAAGTGAGGGTATATCAGGACCTCGATGATGACACATCATCATGGTCCATCGACCGCATGATCTCTTTCAGAGCTTCTTCCGGTTCATCCGCTCCATGTATGGTCCTTGTTCCATCCCTGTTATCCATCGCCTTACCGGCAAGTTCCCCGCTCCAACCTTCTACCTTAAAAGCAACGATCGGCTTCCCTTTTTGCCAGGAGAACGCCATCTCGGACAGGGTCCCCGCACCTCCCCCGACAGCTATCACTCCATCGGCGTTGGTAACTATCATGTTCCTCCCTATTCCCAGTCCGGTAGGGATGGCAATGTCCACGAATTCGTTCGCATCATCTATGTCAAGGCCCGGCAGAATGCCGATGATATCGCCGTCCTTCCACATCTTCGAGGAACGAGCTCCCTCCGAAGCTGCTTCCATGATCCCGCCAAGACCTCCGGTGATCAGTCTGAATCCATTGTCCACAACAAGCTCCCCGATCTCGTATGCAATGTTGTAGAGAGCAGTTCCCTTCCGAACATCTGCTCCTCCGATAACTGCAATGGTCCTCTTCCGTTCCATTTCATAATGAAGCACTCATGACCCTTCGGGCCACACATAAGGATGAAAATCGGCCAGGCAACCTATTTTCATAGCAAACAGGTCAAGCCTAAAAACATTTGCTGTCCGGGAAGGTTCACTTTACGATCTTCCTTTTTACCTTTCTTCTCAATACCCTTTTCCCGGGTATTATTGGGGTCTTTTCCGTTTCCCATGGAAAGATCGGTGATGCGGGAGGTTCCGGAAGCCTGAACCCGACTCCCTGTATCATGAACACTTTTTCATTGGGCATCTAATGCACCTGTTGATATTCAGTGTAGAATATTGATTAATAAACTTGCCCCATCAATTATCGAAAGCGAGAATAACGCATGCATAGA
>JAYEPK010000257.1:0-3808 GCA_034723935.1 Thermoplasmatota archaeon | reverse complement strand
ATATCCACATCGGCCTGACCGGGGGAGAGGAACATTACCTCCTTGACAGTGAGAATGGTTGTGTTCTTCATGATGGCTATCTCGGTTTCACCGGTCCAAGAGATATCAACGAGAGGATTGATCACTTTTCCGAACGGGTTCAGGGCCCGAACCGTGACCGTACCGGTGTCGCCCACAGGAGCCTCGATATTGACCGGTGTCACTTCAAGGTCCGACAGGACCTCAAGCACGGTAAGATTCTCTGAAGCGTTCTCGTCGAACACAAGGAAGGACGCCATGACATGTATGGTTCCTTCGCCGGCCTCTGTTGTGTTGATCACCAGCATGTCATGCTCCGATGTGTTATTGATGAAACAGAGGTCCACGGGGACAGACCAGGAAAACTCGACTATATCGCTCATATCACCGCCAAGGATGTTTCTTGCCACACCTCTGAACGAGAGGCTCCCTCCCACATCGGTTACGTTCGATCCGGTCACTATCTCCACGGAATCGAGGACCTCGTGCGGTGTTATCAGAAGGAACGCTTCATCGCTCAGGTCCCCCAGGATCAACCCCAGGTCCGGCTCCCTTGCCTCGATCGAGATATATGAATCATTGGAGAAGGAATAATGTCCTGGTATGGTCCAGTTAAGGATAAATGGCCCTTTTCTGCTCATTACAACCTGGCCAATTGGAATAAAAGGACCACAAGGTCCGGTGGCGGAATAATTGATGAACACTGTGGTAGGGCTGCTGATGGATGCATTCATCACTGAGAACCAGGAAATGGCCATGTTCTGACCCAGCCTGAACATCTCTCCACCGTTGGGGTCAAGAACTGTCAGATAACCACGGTATCCATCCTGGCTCATTATGGTGAAATTCCCGATGCTCACGTTCGATACAGGTGTGGACGAGCCATCCAGGAGTGTTATTCTGATCCTGCAATTCTGTGACGGAGTGTCGGGAACGAGCCATTGGTACATGGAAGAATCGGAGATGTTCCTTGCAATTGTCAGAAACGGACCATTCGGCCCCGTCAGGGAGTATTCCAGGTCCACTCTGAGACCCGAGTCATTTCTGCCCGAGACCCAATTGATATCCCTGAGCCCCCCGGCCCTGAAGGTTTCACCTCCGCGGGGGTAATGGATGTTCACGAAGGGGGAGGAAGGTCTTGGTCGTATCTGTTTCAGAACGTGTATCCCGCCGGGAATACCAGTACTGTCCTTGCCGATGCTGAGAACGATGTCTAGGTAGCCGTTGTGATCCACATCTGCCAGATCCAGACCATGCGGTGTTTCATTGTAGGTATAAGTTCCAGCCACCTTGCTGAACCTCCCGGTGCCCAGTCCGCGATAGATAAGTACATGTGTTTTTTTCGGACTATATTCGTGTGCAAGGATCACGATATCCTCGTTACCGTCATTATCGAGATCACCCGCTTCCACGCACTTTGCAGAATCAAAAGAAACCATGCGCTGGGACCTAGACCAGTTGCCATCTCCATCGCCCAGAAAGACAGTGCATATATTGGGAGCTGGAGAGAATTCATGGATGAGCACCATGTCCCTGTTCCCGTCGTTATCGAAATCTGCGGTTGAAACGTCATATCCACTCACATTGGGGAGGTTCATGCCTTTTGATCTGGAGGACCAGAAACCGGTGGAATTTCTTTCGAACACCCACTTGTCCATATTGCCGGTCGTCATGTCCATTCCGTTGCCGAATGCAGTGAAAAGGTCCAGGTTCCCGTCCGAGTTGAAGTCGTCGAAGAGGACGCTGTATGTATGTTCGTTCGCGCCGTTCGGCAAACCGTTCTTGGCCAGCGTCCAGTTTCCGGTCCCATCCCCTGACCAGTAGCCCAATCCTCCTCCCCAGAAGGTTGTTGATCCCAGGTCGAGGTCGCCGTCATTATCAACATCCCCGAGGCATGTGTCGAAGTAACCCCCGTCTTCGTTGGGGATCCCGGGAGGAGAGTTCGGATATTTTGAGAAGTTCATGTCACCTTTGCCTTTGTATACTTCCAGGTTTGTGGTTCCGTGACATCCAACGGCGACATCCAGGAAGCCGTCGTTATCGATATCACCAACACAGGTGCCTCCATCCCTTAAATTGGCTGTTGTTTTGTACTCCTTCCAGCTTCCGTTTCCAAGGTTCTTCCACGCGTACAGACCGTAGTTGAAAGGTTTCCTCGGACCGGAATGGACGATATCGACCCAGCCATCGTTGTTCATATCTCCCACCGCCAGGTCCGCCCTCCACATATGCTCATCAGGAAGTCCCTTGGATGAATCATTGTATACCATATCAGACGCGGAGAAGGGGAGGAGCGGCGAAATTGTCATACTTCCTTCACCCCGGGGCATATCTTCCATTCGGACCTCAAGTGGAGCCGTCTCCACATCTCCAGATATAACTGATGATATCGACCCCGACAGCAGTATCGAGAGCAATATCATGCCGGATAGTACTATCTTTTGCATTTACCTCACTTCATTATCATGTATCATCATCCTTGCCGGAAGGGGTTTTATCCACCTTCTGATCCATCATGATCTTGGCCTTGTCCCACTCAATGAAGAATGATCTCCTGAACATTTCGGCCAGGCCCTTGTCGTGGATCACAATTCCCTGAACGTTCCCCATGCCGCTGCTCGTTACCATCCAGACAGTGCTCTTGTCGAATATACCGCAGCTTACAGGCAGGTTCCGACCGACACGGTGCTCTCTATTGCCGTATATCCTCAACACAGCATCCTTTACCATCGGTGCTTTCTCAATGAATTCAGCGTCCAGTATGAAATGGATGTCGATATCCGGTTTGGGCACCTCAAAGGTGCGGTCGGATCTCGCCTGAAGATAGGGAAGCTTCCCCATGATCAGAACCTCCTCCTCGGATTGAAATATCAGGGATTGATATCGTTTCAGTATCATGGATGGATTGGAATAAATCTCGATATCATTGCCGTTGTTGAGCTCATTCTGATCTGACTTGGCCATCTTTCTGAGCGTATTGGAGATGCTTTTTGCACTGTCCCTTTTTCTCTCCAGCTCCTTCATGTACAGCTGATGTCCTTCGTACAACATGTTCTGAAGGGAATCCCGGGGATCGGCGATCTTGAACCTTATCACCCTTCCGGGGATCTCCATGCAGAGTCCCATCTTTCCCAGTCCCCTGAGGACATCATATACCCTTGAACGGGGAGTTCCGGTGGCTTTTGCTATCTGGGAAGCTGTGAGTTCCTTTCCGGAGGCAAGGGTGAGATAGATACTGGATTCATATTTGTTCAACCCCAGGTCTTGAAGTCCTTTCATCAAACGGTTGCTGATCCTATCTGTTGTCACTGATGAGTAGTAACAGAGATGAAATACTTAATATTACTCTCGATAGGCCCCATCGAAGTATTTCCCGGATCATTTCTGTTCTTGTAAGAAAAGAGGTTGATGCCATTGTTATATCCTTATATGTCAGAACGATCATGACAAGTGGATCGGTGTGAAAAGAATAGCAATTGTGGATATCGAAACAACGGGATTTGAAAGTAGGAAAGACCTCATCCTGGAGATCGGCGTGGTGGAACTGCTCCTTGAAAGTGGTGAGACTAACATATTGTTCGATTCGATCGTAAGGGAAAAAGGATTTGGAAATGATCATAAGGATTCGTGGGTGCTCAACAACTCGGATCTTGACTTTGAGGATGTACGAGATGCTCCAACCCTGAAAAGCAAAAAAGCGGAGATCCAGGAACTGCTGTTTTCCTATCATGTTACAGCCTACAACAGCACTTTTGACTTTGGCTTTCTCAGGGCCAGGGGGTTTAAAATA
>JAYEPK010000256.1:0-3823 GCA_034723935.1 Thermoplasmatota archaeon | reverse complement strand
CACCGATCCGGGGAGCATGTCCGGGTTCGTAGGGATGGCGACACAGGGAGGAGGTTTCATCTCGGGGAGCTTTACAAGACTTCTACTGTTCATGATCATCATCAACCTGAACCTTGCGATATTCAATCTGCTCCCGATACCGGTGCTTGACGGCGGAAAGATCCTCATGGCACTGCTGGAAAAGGTGAGCGTGAGGACCAAGAAGGTCCAGGTACCGATAACGGTGGTGAGCCTGATATTCCTTCTCGGGCTCATTCTGTTCACAACCGTGATGGATATCATTGGTCTGATCGCGGGGAAGACTTCATTTTTATTCCTTCTTACAATATAAACCTCATCAGTTCCATTCATGTAATTGAAAAGAATAAATATGAGCAAACGAAGTGTGTTCATATGGGCGGGAAGAAGGGTATTGGTCCTATCATCTCCCTTTTTACATTGTCAACTTTCATTTTCATACTTTCAGCAGGTAATGTTTCATCAAATCCACTACCCATGGATCAGTTCTCCGATGGATATTCCGGATGCTCTCCAACTCCTTCGAACACTGGGCAGATATATTTCAAGGAAGAAGTGATAAAAGTTAGACTGCACCTTGATCATGCTGAAGTAAGTGCGGAATACATTTTCGAAAATAGCGGAAACGCATCAGAGACCGTGGAGATAGTACTCCCTTTCATGAATGATGTCTGGGATATGAAAATATATGATGATCTTGGATCGATTGATTTCGATGGAGGCATCTATCATTATGAACCCTTATTGAATTCTTTCAAATATTATCTTGAAGGGCAACACACTTTTTTCGGATCAATTAATTTCAGACTTGAAATTGAGCCAGGGGAGGAACGGAGCGTCTTTGTTGAATACGGTGCAAAGGTTTCCTGCTATGATTCCAGTTTGAACTCTGAGGTCACCTATTCATTTTCCTATCTTGTTGGAACGGGAAGGTTCTGGAACCATTCCATAGAAAAGGCCAATTTTGAATTTACCATGAATGAGGACCTGTTCGACCGTGTACCAAGCGATGAATGGACCCGGGAAAAGGGTGATGGTGATGTGGTCTTTAATAAGGAGTTCAACGACTGGATCCCTTATCAGGATACGATAAGTATATCCTGGGAAAAGGACAGGGGATTCTTGGAGGAGACCGGCAGGATACTTTCCAATAGCTGGAACAATGATGAGGAGAGGGTGCTCCTCATATCCTGTTGTTCTGTTTCCCTAGCTGTCGTTCTGATCCCTTTGATCCTATGGATCCTGATTAAGAAAAGGAAGAAGCGGAAAGGAACCTGAGATAAACCAATTTTTTATGAATTTCAATATTCAACTACACCCGGTTTCCCGCAGTTGGGGCATTTTGTCGTGGTTCCAAGAGCTGCAGTGAACGTATGTGAACAGTACGGGCATTGCACGGATATGACCCTGCTCCTGTCGATCTTCTTATCATCGATCATTGGATCCTGTATCCTGAGTATTGTCTCAATGGACTGCAGTGAAGCTGAGATGGATTGAAGCTCCCTGAGCATCGCGATCTCCGTCTTGTCCTTTCTTGTCTTTGAAGAGGAGAATGATACTCCATCTTCAACGATCCCCTCGTTGGTCCTCTTGACCATCCAGTGTATAAAGTCCTTGATCGGTTCCGGATCCTCTAGACCCTGGATGGAAGCATCCGAACCTATTGCGAAGTTCGACTGTCTTACAGCCGTTCCCGCAGTCTCTATGTTCACAGTGTAGACCCCTGCTATCCTCTCTATAAAGGTTTGCGAGATCACAACGTTCTGGATCCTGTCGTAGGGGATGTTCACGACCCTCTTGGAAAACACTCCCCTCTTCACGATTATCCTCTCGTCGGTGAACTGGAAATGATATTTCTTCACATAGGCATGGGACCAGAAGTAGATGGCGATGGCAGCGATGGGCATCAGTGGTATTGTTATTATGCATATCAGCAGCATGAACTGCATCAAGAACTGGGTAGTGACCCCTATCGCCAATCTCCACTTGGGAGATGCCACCCCGTGCTCCACTATGTATCTGGTCCTGTCATCAAATGGGTACCTGTCGACATTTGACATCTCTGCTCCTCCTCTTTCGGGAACGTTATGCCTTGATAAGTAATTTCCTGGAATCTGGAAATTGGTCATTCATATATCGATATCTGTCATTTGAAAAGATGGGAGAACATTCTGTCCTTTTTCAACATGAAGTATGACATAATAATTGATATCGAAGATATCCCGACAGGAACCCCAAGGATGAAGCCTAACCTGAAGAACAAGGAGCCACCGATATCATGAAGCATGATGTAGAACATCGATGTCAGAAGTGATGAGAGGACGATCCAGAGTATGATGAGCGTCTTGAATATTATGGGGATCCTCCTGGCTTCAGGTTCTTTCTTTCCCTTTCTCTTCACCGGAACACCAATCTCGTAGATGGAGCGCTCTCCTCTCAAGGTGTTCTTCCTTTCCACCTTTACCTCTTTTCCCCCGCTCCATCGATGGATCATATCGTTTAAAGGTGCTTCCCTTTTCCATTTCTCCCTTCCCACCTTCTTACATACGCATTCCATCGGGATCTCGTACACCCTTCCCTTTACATCCTTGATCTGCAACATATCCCCTACCGGGTGCACGAAGATGATGAAGGACTCTATCCTGTAATAGGGGATGAAATGATCCCTGTAATTCCATCCGGGAACAAACTGTATCGATACGTACTGGATCCCCAGGTCAAATATCCCGAAAGGTTTCGTCGTCATTATCATTATCAGTGATATGAAAAGCAGTAGGGCTGATACGATAAGAAGGAATGCTCCGACATAATACAGTTTGGTCGGAATTGGAAACGGTTCGAGAAGCATTACACCTGATATGAGTATGATGAAGAATGTTGATGAGAAAAGGTAAATGAATCCGGGACCCAGGAATCTGTTTGACAACCCTTTCTCAAAGATAACCTTCATGATCTCCCTTCCAATTACTTCTCTACAAGAGGATTAGCATCATGTATCGATCCCATACATCCAGGATGTATGCACCTCTCTGCTTTCGGTTACGGCGACCACCCAGTATTCCATTCCCAAGAGCTCATCTTTGGATCGGTCCTCGAAGGTGAACGAGTAGCTGTTTCCGTCATACCTCGATGTGCTCCCTCCTCCTCCCCCTGCGCCTTCACGCCTGAACGATATGTATTCGATGTCCTCTGGACCATCCTCCCTGAACTCGATATCGTATTCCAGTGTGAGGTCACCCTCTTCGGGTTCGTTCCATCTCTCCTCGATGTTCCTCAGAAGAATGGTCCCCTCGTTCAGCTCCGTCCCGTTCGGAACGATTCTGAACCACTGCGATGACGTATCCTTGGTTTCCAGGGAGGTTATGTCACCGGGGTCCGTGAGGTAAGGTTCGCTGGAAGCATATATCTTGAAATAGATGACCCCGGGACCGTCGAGGCCGGGAATGGTGATCGTATAATTATCCTCACCTGTCCATCTCAGGTGCTTGTTCCCACCTCCACTGGACCCGAGTGTTATCCTGTGGATATCGATGCTCCCCGTGAATAGGTCCTTCTCCTGAGACCCGGGGCTCACCGGGATCTCCACCTTCCAGCAGTTGCGGATCCAAGCTCTTATGGTGATGTTCTCATCAATCTCCGGGTTCTCGTTCAGTACCTCGATGCTCATGATCTCAGGCTGTGGAACGTCATTCCCACCATGTTCATCCTCCTCTTCCAGTACCATCATCGTTATCAGCACTACGGATATCAAAATCAGCAGCATGGCCGATAGACCAATAACATACCTTCTAAGATTTGTCAAGTT
>JAYEPK010000255.1:0-3823 GCA_034723935.1 Thermoplasmatota archaeon | reverse complement strand
ATGAAGAGGAAGGGGTAAGGTCAACCCTGAAAAAGATAGAAAGGATCGAGGAAGAGAACAACAAACTGTTGAAGGAGATCCTGAAGAGATTGAAGGACAGGTCCAAGAAGGACGTCCCAAAAAGGAGGGATGAGAAATGATGTATTGTACCAAATGCGGATCCGATCTGAAGGGGAATAAGGCCAGGTGTCCGGTCTGTGGTTATGAAGTAATGAAAATGAAAATGGACCTTTTAAAACCTCAAGAGCAAAAGCAGGTAGAAAGGACCAGGGGTCGGAACTGGGCTCCACCGATACCTGATCAGAGGAAAGAACCCGAAGAGGTGGAACCGGTGAAAGCGATCGAGTTCCGGAAGGAAGATGAGGAAGAAGATGACCCGAGATATGTTGACGGGTGTGCTATATGCGGAGGAACACCTGTGGAGCGCTGTTTCTTCACGCTCTCACCTCTGTGCAAACGGCATATTGTCCACATGCAGATATTCGTTCGGGATATGGCATTCGGTGATGTTGTACCTGCTTCCCCCGAGATAGCGAAGGAGAAACAAGGCAGGACCCCTACAAAGGCCGAAGCACAGGAAGCTGGAATGTTCTTTGCGATAAAACCCTACCACGAATGGAGAAAAGTACAAAAGTGAAGCTCACTCAATTTCATCCGTTTACCACGTAGATTCTTTGTGAGGAGGGTGCGAATGCCTGAATACTACCTTGACATAGAAACCACTGGATTGGACCCAAAGAAGGACCAGATCATAACCATACAGTATCAAAGGCTTGGAATGCTGAGCGGACGTGAGGAAGGGCCGATAAACATCCTCAAAGCATGGGAGAGCTCTGAGGAGGACATCATCGAGAGGTTCCTGCCAGTGTTCACGGGAGGGGGTCCCTTCTCATTCGTGGCCATTGGAATGAACATACCCTTCACTTACTCGTTCCTTGTGGAAAGAGCGCGCATTCATGATCTGGATGCTCCCGATCCTCTGTATATTTTCGGAAAGAAACCGTACATGGACCTCAAGCCGTTCCTTGTAATGATGAACAAGGGGAGCTTCAAAGGAGCAAGTCTTGATCGCTTCGTTGACCTCTCCTTTTCCGGCGATCAGATACCGAAGCTTTACTATTCCAGGGAGTATTCAAGGATCGAGGAATGCATACGGGAGGAGGCGGAAGGGTTCCAGAAACTGTACCGTCATTTGAAGGACAGAGCTCCATCTCTCGTGATGGTCAAGGGTGCTGTTCAGACCCAGCTTCCATTTTGATCTCATCTTCCTTCTGGTTCGGAAGTGTGACCGTGAACCTCGAACCCTTTCCGACCTCGCTTTCTACCTTGACGGATCCATGGAGAGAGTTTGTGAACTTCTTGACAAGGAAAAGCCCCACTCCGGTACGGTTCATGCCTTCGATCTTCTTGTGTGGGTCAACAATGTAATTCCGGTCGAAGATCCTTTCAAGTTCCTCAGAAGGTATGCCCATGCCTTCATCTTCAACGATTATTGATATGCCGTTATCCACGTTCTCTATTTCAAGGGAGATCTTTCCCCCTTCTCCGGAATACTTGATAGAATTCGATACGAGATTGTCGATTATCTCGATCAGGATGGTGAGGTCTGTCCTGATAGATACCGGAAGGCCGGGGTCCAATACAACCTTGAAATCGATGTTCTTCTTCTTGAACCCGTTGAGGAAGAAAAGTTCGATGTTCTTTACCAGCGGGGATAATTCGACCTCCTCGATCTTGTTGTGTCTGCTTGTCGACCTTTCCTTGAGACCGAAGATCAAATCCTCGATCGTCATATTGAGGTCGTTGACACTATCAAGTATGTTCCTGAAGATCCTTCGATCCCTTTCATCCGAAGCTTCCTTGCTGAATATCTCCGAGTAGTTCATGATCGGGACTATTGCATTCTTCACCTTGTGGTCCAGGATATCTATCAGGTCCTCGAGGTATTCAACGTTCGATTCCAGGGTCTTTCTCTTTGCATCACTTTCCTTCATCATCTGGACAAGGCTCTTGTTCTTCTCCCTCAGATCAAGATTGATATTGTAGAACTTCAAAGATGACTTCACCCTTGCAGTAAGTGACAGGCCGTCGAAGGGTTTTGTCACATATTCGAAGGCACCCATATCAAAAGCCCTCGTTATCGAGCCTGGATCGTTGAGAGCCGAGACAACTATTACCGGTATCGTGTCCAGGTATCCTTCTTTTTTCATTATCTCCAGTACCTCGAACCCATCCATGTCGGGCATCATCAGGTCAAGAAGGATCATCTGGATCTCTGGTTTTGACCGGATCCGGTCAAGACCTTTCTGTCCGGAATTGACCCCTATTGTGTCGAAACCGGAATCCTTCATTATCAGCTCCAACAGCTCCAGACTGTCCGTATCATCCTCGATCAGTAATATTGTCATTCAACACCCTCGATCCCTTATATCGATCATCAGATTATCAACGATGTCCAGCGTTCTGGATTCCATAGGCATGTCAATTATAAATCTTGAACCCTTCCCCACCTCACTGCTTACCATCAATCTCCCATCGAGCCTCTCGATCAATTCCTTGCTCAGCGCCAGGCCGATACCGGCTCCGCTGTACTTTCTCGACCTTTTCCTATCTGATTGGTAGAATGGGTAGAAGATCTTGTCAAGTTCTTCCTTCGAGATGCCGATCCCGGTATCTTCAACGAAGAAGAACATTTTATCCTTTTGATATCTCAATTTCAGTGATACATATCCGCTCATCGTGTATTTAACTGCATTATCGATGAGGTTCAAAAGTACCTGTCTCAACCTATCCGGGTCGGTCCTCACCTTGAAGGATCCGGTCTCCGGAAGGAGATCGAACCTGAACTCCACATGGTCCTTTTTCTTGGAATCGATGATTTCGTTCTTCAGGTCCTCCAGAAAATCATTGAGCAGGAACCATCTGGGATATATATGGATCTTTTTTGGCCCCATCATCATGGAAAGGTCAAGAAGATCGTTGACCATGGAGTTGAGCCGTTCGGTCCTGTTTTTTGCTTTTTCGAGATATTCTCTATGCTCACTGCTCAGTTCATCTGACTTGAGACAGAGGTCCACATACCCCTTTATCCCGTTGATGGGTGTTCGCAGTTCATGCGAGAGCGTTGATAGGAATATGATCGTTTGATCGTCAGGTTTATGCGTTGTCATATTATCCCTGGGCCACCAGCTTCTTTCCGTCACTGAATTCCCTGACCAATTCATAAAATGTCCATCCAGATTATCAACATTGATATTCGGATGAACGTTGTTTTTATGATGAAATGATAAAGATCAGATGAAAATTCTGGTTTGGAACCGGGTGATGATGTTCAATCGCTCATTTCGGATAGACATGATCCTGCCATCTTGTAATTTGCTGCCATTTGATAATGGCAGATCAATGTGGTCCTCCCGAAATACTATTCGATATCTCTGTTTGCTCTCCTATTTATGTGATGACCTTCATATACATATTCAAGGATGGTATACATTTGAACGGGAACAGGATATCTGGTGTTTTTTTGCTTTCTCTTCTACTGTTATCGATGATGTTCATTACCGGGGCAATACATGAAGATACCGACGGGGAGCCGATCCTGTCCAGGGACGCACCTTCCATTGATCCTCCGACAAGGGAAGAGGGGCCCCTTGGTCTCTACGGAGGCCGGGCACTTTACGACGATGTTGTCCTGATCGTGAACGATGATTCCGAGATCTCGAAGGAGATCGGGACATATTTTGCCCGGATGAGGGGACTCCCCGCCGAGAACATAATCAATATTTCAGCATCAACGTCGGAGACCATCACCCCAGCTCAGTTC
>JAYEPK010000254.1:0-3839 GCA_034723935.1 Thermoplasmatota archaeon | reverse complement strand
GCTGCTCAATAAACCCTCTTCCCTGCTCGTGACCGAAGGGAAGAGGGTTTATTGAGCAGCACTATCCCGGAAAGATCCCCGATCTTCACATCGTCCACCCTGACCAGATCAGGGGTGTCCTTGAAGTTCTCATCATAGAGCTGTCCTTCGACGAAAGTGATGCCCATCTCCCCTGCCAACGTATTGAGGAAACCGTGGTCGTCAGCCATCAGGACCCTCCCACCGCGATCCATGAACTTCCTGATAATATGGACCTCCGTGAGCGAATACGCTCTCTGGGGCCCGATGTTCACAAGGAGGGTCCTTTCGGGTTCGTCCTCCTCGATAAGAAGGGAGGGGGATGTTAGAAGTGTGCTGACCTCAAGGTCATCCGGGACCGAGCCGAAGGCCCTGGAAAGGCCTCTATCGCTTTCATCGTAAACGGAAAGGTCGCTCTCCCCGCTCAACAATGTGAGACCTTCGCTCAGGAATAGCAGGAACAGGGCCGATAGAGCTACCAGGGCAATATAACGTGATCTCATTTCCCGCCCCCTTTCCTACCGATGAGCTCCTCGAGGTCTTCCCCGTGATCCTCCTTCATTTTCCAGAGGGTCGGTCTTTCCACCTTGACCGGGGGGTCGGAGACCCTCTTCTCGAATTCTTTCACCTCACCATCCAGGATCATCCCGTCAAGGTCCTTGACCAGCATTTCCTTGATGGACCTGGCCTTTGGTATGAGATGTGATGAGAGGTCGTGGTCCGAATACCTTGCCTCGTCGAACATCCGGGTGATCGACCCCAGCTCCTTGTATCGGGCGTCATCAAGGGCTCTTGTGACCGCCTCATTGAACTCGTCGGGGGTCATGTTCGGAGGTCTTCCGAATCCCTTCTCCCTGAACTTGTCCAGGAGTTCGTTGTATGTTCTGACGACCATCTCCTGCGCCCCTGGTCGGGGTGTGAAATGATAGAGTAGCTTCTCCTGTGCCTTGTGAACCCTTTTGGAGGCTGCCTCGCCCCGGGCCTTCCGAAGCCTGGCCCTTGCAAGAGAGAACATGAACAGAGCAATGACAAGAACAGGTACCAGTCCAAGCAGGTACAGGTAGGAAATTTCTCTTTCGTTCTCATTTTCCTCGCTTAATGTAATGTTCGCCCTTGACGGGAGCATGAAAAGAGAAGAATCCCCGGCATACCTGACGTTGATGACGTCACCGGGTTCAAGATAATGCATTTCAAGGGTCAGGTTGCCCACGCCATCGACCTGGTATGTCTCGAAATCGAAACTTGTACCGATCTGGAGTAGAGCACCCGGGATGGGAGACCGTCTCTCATCCCGGATGGAAACCTGAAGCGTTCTGTTCCCGGAGGACCCGTAAAGATCCAGATCAAGGGTGACCCGAGAATATACACGGACCTTCCACGAGATCGAGGACATCTCATACTCGATATTGCCGTTGAACCTCAGGGTCACGAGTCCGCTCCCGAGCGGGGTGAAACGACCGATCGTATGGGTGATATCGAAGAAACCCTGGTCATTGGTCCCTGTCTGCAGCACGACCTCTCCGTTCATCTCCAGGTCGATCATCCCACCCCCGACACCGACCCCGAGGTCCGAGACAAGCCTTCCCTTCATGAGAAGGCTGTCAAGGAGCACTATCTCATCCGGCTCCTCGCTGATATCGATCAGGGATGTTCTGGCAGTGTACTGGATGGAGGAGTCAAGGGAATCTCCGGGTAGATCGTTATCCGATGATAGCACATGAGTTGCCGAGATATCATATTCACCCAGAGGCGAACCCGTTGGAGGGACGATCCTGAAAACGACCTTGCCTGTCCCATTGCTCCTTACCTCCATGGAAGCAATGCCTACCGAACCCTGGAAGTCAAGCCTTACCAGTTCGTCAACAAGGGGGTTCGAACCGGAGCCGTATATTCCGATGACGATCAGTTCGTCCACCCCTCTTATCAGCAGGTCATCTTCCAGGACCAGACTGCTTCTATCCTTTACATCGAAGCCCAGGCTTCCGTTCACGGAGAGCCCGGAACCCGATCCGTAGATGACGACAATTTGATACCGGCCCGGATCATAATCACTGCTCGTGATCATGACCTCATGGTCGAAGGCCGAATCCCTGATCGGAACGGATATCTCCTCCACGGACCTCTGACCCTCGGACCTCGTGATCCTTATAAGAACCTCCTGATCGTTCAGAGGTCCCGCACCTTCGATCGTACCGTTGATATTGATCACTGACCCTATTATGACCGATCCCGATATCTCTTCCAGAGATATGAGAGGGCCGTCCGATACCGTGATCGAGAACTCCTTGACCGAGGGTGAAAGATAGGAATTACCCTGGAATGAGAGGTTGAGCGAGTATGTTCCCACACCCCCGGGCATTTGTAGTCCATGGAAGAAGTATCCCTCCGATCCGGTGATCAGAGACAGCTGGCTCCCCCATTCCGCAACCATCAGGATATCGCTATTGGCAATGGGTAGACCGCCGATATCCTGCAGGCGCCCGTTCAACGGAACAAAAGAACCAGATGAAAATGGCCCAGGGTCCAGGTCCAGAGCGATCTCCGAATCCGTTGCGACCAGGATATCATGGGGGTCGGACACATCTGCAAGGAAAAGCCGGCCCATGGCACGCAGGTTCTCGGTCACAGCATAGATCCGGGCATTCCCATGTGGCATCTCATCCGTTGTGATGCATGATACCTGGAAACCTCCTCCATGTTCGGTCCGTACGGTTCCGGCGACGAATGAAGGGTTCCGGTCCATTCTCCTCACGATCTTATCATCGATCCCAGGTTCTACGACAAGTATCGAGACCCTTGCACCTTCAAGTGGGACCCCATCTTCGCTTTTCACGGAACCGGATACCCTGAACGCTCTGGAAACCTCCCCAGGGTCCTTGAAGATCGTGTCCGGGACCTTCTCGATCTTCACTATCGTCCACTTTTCCGGTTCATATTCCCGACCCGGATCCCCGGGATCAAGGGGATTCGTCTGCTTCTGGGCTTCCCTGAAATCGCTTATGGAATCCATGTCAGTATCCGGATTGTTCGGATCCGTCCGGTTGTCCAGCTGGCCATCCCCGTCCCAGTCCACATAGGATGGTCTGTCAAGATGATAGTAGGTGACCTCCGAATGATCGTTGATGAGGTCATCATCACTGTCCTGATCGCTGGCATTTGTATAATGGATGAATATCTCCTCCCAATCAGAAAGAAGGTCGCCATCCGTGTCGTTGGTCATCGGGTTCGTGCCGTAGACCATGACCTCGTCACCGTCGCTGATACCGTCACCATCCGTATCAGAATCATTCGGATCGGGACGATGGTCGTTCCGACCGTCACCGTCCCAGTCAACGGTAGTTTTCGGGAAGAACAGGTCCATGGACCTTTTCTCTTCCCAGTTCAGCAGGCCGTCACCGTCCGTATCCAGGAAGTCCCTGTCATCCTCCGGGTCCAGGGGATTCAGGGCAAGGTCTATCTCCATCCCATCCTTCATTCCGCCGTCATCCGTATCATCATCCAGAGGATCTGTCCTGTTATCGGAGCTCCCTGGCGCCCCGATATTCCATTTCACCTTTGAATCCTTGTAGCTCGTCTTCACCTCGTAAAGGTCCGAGAGGCCGTCACCATCTGTATCCCGGGAATGGGGATCGGTACCATGAGACACCTCCCCATGATAGAATATACCACCAACCATGGGTTGGTTCCATCCATCCCAGAGACCGTCACCGTCCGTGTCAGGGTTCAAAGGATCAGTTGGTGCATATGGCGAAGAGGGATCGAAGACATTGCGGGACGTGAGCTCACCATAGTGCGACCGACCATCCGGGGCGAAGGGTACA
>JAYEPK010000253.1:0-3842 GCA_034723935.1 Thermoplasmatota archaeon | reverse complement strand
TATTTCCAAAATGATAGCAATATATCAAAGGTATTGTTAAATTTCTTGTAATATCTTGCAAAATAATGATCGAAATCTCACAAAAAGATTAAAAATGGAGAAACGTCCTAGGGCCCCTGCCATGGAAATAAACCACTTCACGGACAATGAAAAAGCGGTGATCCTCGGATTGATGCGCAATCCGGAACACAGTGATACTGAAATATCCAGGGCCATGGACATGAGCATCTTCACTTTCAACAAGATAAAGAACTCGCTGATCAGAAGGAGAGCAATTCAAAAGTTTTACATTCCAAGCTACAAGAAACTAGGTTTCGAGATCCTTGCCATCACTTTCGGGAGCGGAATGGAAACCTTCCTTGAACCCGATAACCTTGAGAGAGTGAAACCATTCCTGAAGGACCAGGGCCAGGGTAGAACGATCTTTAAACTCTTTGAAGGAGGGAACGGGTTCCTGTTCCACACCCTCCTCAACTACAGGGACCTGAAAAAAATGATGATGCTGAAGGAGAGCATACTCGAGATACTCGGCAAGGACCCGGATTCTCTGGACCATGTCTTTCTGCCCTTGGAGGAGGTCCACATCAGGAGGTTCTTTGACATCCAGGCCCTCATCTCCAGGGGAATGGATCACAAGTCCGCTCCTGTGCTGAAATGCAGGACCACGGCCCAGAAGGCCGCATCAAGAAAATGGTCTGATTTCTTCGAGAACGCAGGAGACATACACCATTTCCAGCTCGACAGGGAGCACCGCAGGGTTCTCCTGGAGATCGTTCGGAGGACCGATCTCAAGGAAAAGGAGCTTCTTTCCGATCTCGGGATCAGCAGGTACAGGTTCAACAGGATCAAGAAAGAGCTTCTCGAACACGGATACCTGAAACCTTTCTATGTGGCGGACATCATTGCACTCGGATACAATGTTATGATCTTTACCCATATGAAACTCAGACCGGGATACGATCCGCTCGAACTGTTCGATAGATACAGGGACAGGATACCTTCCAATCTCATGATAGTGGCCTTTGACCATACCGACATCGTAGGGCTCGGCATTTTCAAGGATCTTGCAGAGGGCTCGGAAGCTCAGCTGCGCATGAGAAGGAAATTGATGGAACTTGGATTCTTGAAACAGGAACCTGACCAGATGATATTCTCACTTCCGAACTGCAAGGGGAACATGCCGCTCTCCTTCCATGCACCCATAGAGGAGACGGAAAATGGCAGATAAAAGTGCTCTTTTCGATCATGACCCGGGTTCCAGGATTTCTACCTCGCAGTCGGCCAGCTCCTTGAACTTCAGTGCATCTTCCTTTCCGCCGACGATATCTCCCCAGTGCATGGGGATGGCCTTCTTCGGCGACAGCTTCTTCACGGCCTGGGTGGCTTCCTCGGGATCCATCGTGTAAGTGCCTCCGACCGGAAGCAGTGCAACATCAATGTTGTCGATAGCTGACATCTCTTCGATCACGTCCGTATCACCGCTGTGATAGATCCTGAACCCGCCGATGTCAACGACCAAACCAAGCCATCCGTTCGCCCTGGGATGGAACTCCTTGTTGAGATTGTATGCCGGATATGCTTCAACCTTGATACCGCCGACCTCCTTCTTCTCCCCCACTCTGATAACATCAGTTCCCGGCAATTTTTCCCCGACATCCTTAGGTCCCATTATGACCGTCCCGTTCTTCTTCAAGGATGCAACATCCTCCTCGCTGAGATGATCGGGATGGGAATGGGTCAACAGGATCAGATCCGCCTTTGGCTGGTTTTTGGTCTTCCATGGATCAATATATATCCTTTTATTCTCAGATTCTATCTTGAAAGATGCGTGACCAAGCCAAATTATCCTGGGTTCCATAGATCGTCCCTCCTGGGATAATAGCAATGGGAAGCTCGATTATTTAACTCTATTTCTATATCTATCACTTATCGAACCTATCATGTGCGGATCCTGTGTCCGCATCTTGGACATCTGGCCTCTTTCCCGTCATAGTTCATTCCTTTTCCCTTGCATTTCGGACAGTTCACCCTCTTGAAGAGATCCTCGAACCAGGCATCTCTCACATCATCCTCATCTGCCGACAGGGCCTTTTCAAGGATCTCCTTCTTCTTCCTGGTATCGGCAAGGACCATAAGCTCTTCTCTGGTGCTTTTGCGATCTTCCTTGCCTTCATCTTCCTTGCCCTCCCTTTTCCTGACCAGGAATGCTATGGGGAAGGCACCGATCAGACCGGCAAAATGGGCTATATGACTCACATTGTCATCGGAACCGAGGAGGATAAAGAGTGCGGAGATACCACCGTATACCAATACGATCAGCGATACTGGCCATTTTCGTATGAGGATCAGCGGGAAGAATATCTCCTCCCTCGGATACAGATACCAGAAACCGCCAAGCAGTCCGAAGATACATCCCGATGCACCCAGGGAAACCGTGTTCATGGTATGTCCGAGAATATCAAAGGGAGAGATGACGAGTACAACGGCACCGGCCACGATCCCCGATCCGTAATAGATCACAAGCAACCTCTGCCACCCGATCCTCTGCTCGAGCTGGGTGCCAAGTATGAAAAGACCCAGAAAATTGAACATAACATGTATAAAGCCGGAATGGAGAAACGTAGAGGTCAGGAACTGATGGATAAAAAGATCATCAATGATCCGGCGCGGAGAGAAGGCCAGGTCCTGGAAAAGGAGCGAGCGGCTGCCGCTCCCGAGCTCTCCGAGCAGGGGAATACCTCCGAAGAGATCACCGGTAAGAACGAACTGAGCGGCGAAAACCACTATTATGGTCCCGGATATGACATTGGTTGCAGAGGCTTTCTTGAGCCATGGAAGAACAATGGAAAGGATAAAACCGATAGCTATCATGACGAGCAGAATGAGCGAATGTTCCCCGCCTACAAGGGTCGTCAAGGACCCACCTCCTCTTTCATCCGGTGATCGGAAAGGGACAGAAGGGCATTTCTGCAGGATTCCTCAACGAATGTTATCCTGGACATGGACCCACCGCTCAGGTTCTCTATCAGAGAGTTACGTACTCCAGCGATGTCCTCTGTTTCCCACGTTTTCCCCCGGTAAACCATGATCCGATCGACAATATGCCCCGGAATCTCGATCCCACTGCTCATACCGATTCCCCTGACACCATCGTTCTCGATCACACAACAGTGGAACAGGAACCAGTAGCTGTTCATTTCCACCATCCCTGCCTCGATCCCCACAAAATAGTCCTTGCTGGAGATCTCTCCCCCCTCTGTCTTCTCGATAACATGAAGACATCTCGACATTGCCCCGTCGATCACACCATTATATCCGTCCCTGTCTGCAACATCATATTGAAGAAGCTGGATCATAGGTGCGTGCCTTTTGAAAGCTTGTTCAAGTCCCTTTGCCTTGTCAGGGTTCTTTGATCCCAGGTGAACACACAATCTCTCTGTCTTTCCCCTCCTGATGCCACCTTGAAGGTTCCCCTTTGCATCTATCTCCCCCGAGGATACCCTTGTTGAGGATATCCTTCTACCGTTCCTGTCCCCTACCATGGGGACAACGAACCTCTTCAGGACGGGAAGACCGTTCCTTTTTCTCTCCTCATCTATCCCGGAAACCGTATCTTCTGTCTCCTCGGATACAACGATCGAATCGATCTCGGACCTGGTGGCAAAACCGAACCTGTCCGTTATTTCGCTGATGGAATACGAAGTACCATACTTCCGGGACATATCATCAAGCACCTCTCCCAGGTTCTTCCTCCTGACCTCAAAGGGCTCCACATATCTATCCCGCATTCTCGAGGCCATATCATCACTTGTCAGACCGACCGATACCTGCCGTCCCCTTTT
>JAYEPK010000252.1:0-3846 GCA_034723935.1 Thermoplasmatota archaeon | reverse complement strand
TCATTGGTATTGTCGTCTTGCTGATATCATCGATCCTGGCCTATATGCTCCTTGCAGGAAAGAATGAAGGAAGGAACTGGGAGGAATAAGATCATTCCTCGAAACCTTCCTCCTTTCCGGTCTTGAACCTGATGCCGATCACCGTGATCGTTCCCAGCGAGAGAATCAGTGCGGAAACGATGATGAGGACGGTGGTCCAGTCAACAGGTGGTCCTTCTCTATCGGATAGCACTATCCTGTCAATAAGCTGGTTCTCACCAGGGATTATCAGAATGTCTATCTCGACCGTCTCGTAGCCATCTGCTTCGATGGTCATCTTCCCGCCTCCACCGTGTGCTTCGAGGAAAAAATACCCGTCCTCTCTTGACCTGGTGGACCTTCCATCGTCAAGTGTTACAACGGTATTTTCGACAGGATCGTCCTTTTTGTTCATGATGAACCCTGAAATACTGCCGGTGTCATCTGTCCGGAATGTCCATTCAAGTGTTCTCATTCTGTTTCCTGCAAGGTCCCATGCCACGATCGTCACATTGTATTCCTTTCCAAAGGAGAGGTCCGAGTTCGGAATAAAGATAGCCCGATCTCCCTTCCACGTGACCCGCCCATCGGTATCCGAGACCTTGAACTGTGATATCCTCCTGTCCATTCTCTCGGAGAATGTTACGGATACCGTCGTGTCCACATTGATGTTCTCTCCTTCAGGTCCCCAGATCAACGCTTCCGGAAGGGTCTCATCGAGGACGAACCCCGTGGACATTGTAATTGTATTTCCTGCCCTGTCGTACATCTTAATACTTGCAATATAGCTCCCTTGCTTCAGGTTCACGATCGTGTAGGAGATGTTCCTGCCAAGAAATGTCCATGATATACCGTCGAGACTGATCTCGTAATGGTCCAATCCGGACGTTGCATCTGTACCGTTCCATACTATGGAGACCGGAACATCACAGAGGTAGGAGCCGTCGGTTGGTGAACGGATCTCGAGGAGCGGTCTTGTCCCATCCACTATGATCACGGATGATACCATTCTGGTATTGCCGGCATTGTCCACTGCCTTGACCTTTATGATATAGACGCCGTCGTTGAGCTGCCAGAGGGTCTTCTCGAACCTGGAACTTCCGAGTGATTCCCATTCAAGGCCGTTCAGTTTGAAGTAATACCCGAAGATCCCGGATCCATCGTCACCACCGGTCCATTCCACCCTGATATTGGTGGACTGCGTGAGCAGTCCATCCTCGGGAGATAGCAGAACCAGGTCCGGGAGAGTGGAATCCATTACGAAGGATCGGTTCCTGCTCGTTGGGTTTCCTGCCCTGTCGTAACCTGTGAGTGTGATGGTATGATGTCCATTTGGCACCCCCTCCAGATCGAACGAGGAGTTCCTTCCGGAGTAGATCAGAGATCCGTTGGTGGAACGAAGTTCGAACCTGTCGGGGCCGCTCGTTCCGTCGAAGTAGGTCCAGGAGGCGATCACATTGCCCCCTGTCAGGATAGCTCCCTCTCCGGGGGAGGTCAGGTTAAGTTCCATCGGAACGGTATCGACCGTGAAGCCTACGCTCTCAAGGTTCCATCTGAGGGACCTGTCCCATACCTTGACCGTTGCGACGTGCTTCCCTTCGGTCAGGTTCGTGAAAGAGAAGGTGGAATTCTGACCGATGTTCGTGAAGAGGCCCATGTCCATTGAGATCTCCACCTTCATGATCCCGCTCTGGGAGTCGTTCATCTCCCAGGTTATGTTCACCTTCTTTGAAGGTATGAAGGAATTGTTCCATGGAGAGGTGATGTTCAGGAATGGGGCTTCATCGTCCACACCCGACATGACATGTTCAGATGGATCGCTCTCGATGAGATCGTTCACTGCAGTGACGTAGTAGAAGTATGTGTCGTTGCGATCAACATCAAGATCGAAATAGTTCGTTATCCTGTCATCGATACTTTCAAGGAATACCGGTTCGGTTCCGTTCAGACCCTTGTATATGTTGTAGACGACTATTTCCGTGAGATCGGTCTGCACCGGTTCGGTCCAGTTCAGGTATATGAAATTGCCACCCGGCGTTGCCTGCAGATCTGTCGGGGGAGCAACTACCGGGCATGTTGCAAGGGGCCCGCTGTCGTAGATCATGACCGCGCCGGTCCCTCCGACCAGATACGGTGTATCGACGATCCCGTCGCCGTCATCATCGGGTTCCCTGCTGTCCCTGAAGTAATTGCCTCTTCCCTGCGGAGATGTCCATTCGTTGCTGCCGAAGACATCCCAGACCTGCTTGACCATCTCCAAAGGCGTTTCTCCGGTCCCTGCGTTGTAGAAGAGGTAGTTATCCCATATCCTGTTCCCGTAACATGAATACAGGCTCATCCCAAGTCCTTCGGAGTTTCCAAGGGTGCTGAAGATGGTGTTCCCGTGAATATCCATATCGAAGACATCCTCGAGGATGATCCCTGCTTCTCCCGTATCGATCCCTGACCGGGTATATTTGATAAGAGAATTCGTGATCTGACCATGTTCACCATTCCGTATATCGATCCCGGAGGATCCGCAGTGATCGATCACGGTCCCGTTGATGTAAATGTATTTTGATCCCAGGGCCTTTATTCCGACCTTGCAGTCCTGAATGACAGATCCGTTGATCGAAATATTGGAGGATGTGAAGATCTGAATGCCGGCATAGGTTTCGAAAAGGTTCGTGTTCTCTATCAAGATCTTCTCGCTGTTCCAGATGATGAACTGTCCCGTCGATAGACCATTGAATACCAATTCTCTCCCGCCCTGTATGAGCCTTACAGGCTTTCCCATTACAGTGTTCGTGGTATTGATCTGAAGGTTCTCGATCCATGGATCGGAAGATGAACTTGCATTGATTTTGACACCACAGCTCAGGAAGCTGTTCCTGCAAGCGGTGATCGGTGACCGGGACAGGGTCAATTCCGTCCCGGTGAAGTTGTTGCGATCCAGATGTACCACCATGGAATCCTCGATCGATACCTCATTCCCTCCATTTAATGTGTTATTCAGAACCTCCACGATAGCGGAATTCGTTATCTTCATCAGATTGCCGTTCGAGAACAGGTTGTAGAGGTAATTGTCCTCGATGGAAACGTGGGTGCATTGGTCGATAATTACAGCCGGACCATTCCTTCCAAGGATATGGTTCCCTTCAATCCTGGTATTGGAACTCTCTATCGAACGGATACCGGTCTGATCGATGGAATGGATTGTATTATTGGTGAAGTGATTGAGCTCTCCATTCAGGTCCAGGATACTGTTGTTCCGATCGTTCCTGAAAGTATTATTGATTATCGTATTAAAAAAGGAATCCCGGAGATGGATGCCATCCCAGTTATTCTCGATGAGGTTTTTGCTGATCTGGTTCATGGTATCTGTTATACTTATCCCATATCCCGTATGATTGTAGATATGATTTCTGGAAATGGTGTTGAAAGAATACATGACCTCGATACCGCTGTCACCATTTGAGATCAGAGTATTGTTTATCACTGAGCAGAAGTATGTTGCCCTTATCCCGGTTATTGAATTATTTGAACATTTATTGCCTTTAATCATGTGAGTGCCAATTTCAACGGTGTTGTTATACTGGATCCCGACCTCGTTGCTTTCACATGTGTTGTTACTTGTAACGGTGTTACCTCGGACACTTATACCGAATAAGTTATCATTACAGGTATTATTTTCTATATGTGATGTCAACCAGAAGGATTCATATTTGATCCCGATACCGCTGTTGCCGTTGCAGGTATTGTTCCGGATCAGAAGGTTCCCCTCACCAGCTTCGACCATGATGCCTATGGAATTATTGCTGCAAACGTTCTCTGTGAAGGTGGAATCCT
>JAYEPK010000251.1:0-3852 GCA_034723935.1 Thermoplasmatota archaeon | reverse complement strand
CAAGGAGCTCCATGGAATGGAAAGTCAGATAGGGGAGCTCAAGTCCCAGTCCCACGATGGTCTTGAGGAGGCCAAGGAACTCTGGAACAAGAGGGATTCCTTCAGAGACCTTGCCCAGAAGGAACACAAGGCCTACATAGAGGCGGTCAAACAGCTCAAGTCGCTGAACAAGCAGTCCTGGGAGAAGAGGAAGCAGATCAGGGACATTTACCGCAAGATCGATGATTGGAGAAAGGAATTCAAGAAAACTCCGAAGGAGAGGATGCAGGCAGATCAGGGACGGAAGACCAAGGATGCAGTGGCAAAGTTCAAAAGGGGTGAAAAGCTATCTTTGGAGGAACTCAGTCTGGTCGTTGAATCCGGTGAGATGAAGTGATATCATGTCCGTGAAGAACAAGTTTGGATCGAGACCGTCCGTGATAAGGATCGGAGCGGTTGTGGCCGTGATCCTACTCTTTGTCGGAGCGGTTGCGGTCTACATGCTCACCCGGGAAGAGGCGGAAGGCCCGGACCTTTACGATCCGGATACGGAACTGCCTGCTGATTACATGCTCATCGTGGATTATCCACAGTCCAAAGCCGACCTGCTCTCGATTGCAGCACTGACCTCGGTCCAGTTCAAGGGCGGTGCCTATCATCCTCTGGTAGTATGCGACCCTGAAGGGGGCCTTTCAAGACAGCTTCAGTTCACGATCGACAACCTTGTCACGGACAGGGAGAAGATACTCTTCACCAACGAGGAAGGGTCCCTGACACATATCAATACACAGCTGGGAGATGTCGGTGCTTCCCCTGTGAAGGAGGAGAATGTATTCCCCCTTTCACCGGACGCTTCCTCAAGGTTCACTGGCTTCAATGGTATCATGACCGTCGGCTCCTACGAGGAAGCACTCTGGTCCACCGTTTATGCGAAGAAGCTTGATCTCGGGATCGTTTACGGTGAACCCACTTTCGTGACCCAGGAACAGGTATGGACAGAGCTCCGGTCCATGGAGATAGTTGCGGATTACATCGTTGTGGCAAACCCGCTGGACCATTCACTGGAGTCAATTCACGACACCCCTGATTACGACACCTATGATGATGCTTTCTTCACTCCCGATATGTCCCTGATGGCTGCCCAGATGGCAGCATATCATGATGGATATGTCATCACGAATGCGACACCTGCAGGTTCCGTGGAATGGGAGCTCGATATGTCGCTCTCTCCCAACAGGAGAGCCGTTGGTTATTATGACGAGGTGAAGCAGGTGAGCGCCGAGTTCGGGCCCGCAGAATACGTGGCGATCACCGCTTCGGCTCCAGCGGTTCCGCAGTTCTTGATAAGGTCCTCGGGAACGGAAGGAGATATCGTGAACTCGGATATTATATACGGCTTCCACGATACGGACAATTCACAGATGGACGCTGCCGTAGGAAGGGTGATCCAGTTCGAGACCTCCCTTGCTTCAAATCAGCTCCTTAAAACATATCTCTTTGACGATTACCAGGAGACCGTGACGGTTGATTACAGGGATGTAGCAGGCGGGACCCACGACAAGAACTGGAGGACCCACGGAGCATCATTTTCCGGTTTTGACATAACCTATAAGAGGATGCAGGCAACACCTGGCAGATGGATCTGCACCGATTACGAGGACCAGGGTTTCACCTACGATTATGTGGGTCCGTTCAATACCGGTCAGAAATACCTTGACGGCGTCCTGAACTCGATGGAGAACGATATATCGGAGATATGCGAGGGAACGGGTTATGTTGCCTACAGGGGACATGGATCGGATACCGGTTCTCTCTACGGGATCAGGGTCTACGGGCCCAACGGAGAAGAGCACCAGCTCAGATACTCCGATGCCGCGGAGATGGACGTTCCACCGCAGATAGCCTTCTTCGTTTCCTGTCTGAACGGTAAGATATACGGACACGGCCCCGGGACGGAACCCGAAAGTGATGTCGAGTTCGATAAGCTGTTCACCATGAACTATCTCTCAGCAGGACCTGCGGTCCTTGTCGGTGCGACGGAGGTGAGCTTTTCCAATATCGGACAGGATCTGACATCGATACCTGCCGAGTATCTTCCCTTTGTTGACGATCATAAATGGGATCATAACGATGCCTGGTATGCTTTCGTGTGGGATGGTATACTGAACCACCCAAGTGAGCACGGCACCATAGGGAAAGCCGTTCAGTGGTGCGAGAACAGGTACATGAACTATCCTCCCAACAACGCCCCCACGCCGTTCAACCCCACTGGGGAGGTCGATTGGTATGAGGTCACCTTCTTTGCCGTTTACGGTGATCCGGCCTTCAGGCCGGGAATAGATGAGAGCGGTGGTCCGGGGAGCTATGATCCGTGGCACAACGGTCCTGATGATATGTGAGCATAATGCATTTCAGATCATTCCAGGTTCTGGAGAGAATGTTTTTCGACTCTTTATTATATGATGGAAAGTCGAAAAATTATTGGCAGGGAAAAAGAGCTTTCCTTTCTTGAGGAGACATATTCTCGAGAAGGATCAAGGTTCATAACGATAACAGGTCGAAGAAGGGTTGGAAAGACAAGACTGATAAATGAGTTCTTGAAGGGAAAGGATCATTTCAAGGTGCAATTCGAGAAAAGGAGGCCCGAGGCCAATCTAGCGAGGTTCAACAGGACCCTGGGTGAGAATTACAACATTCCGGCTCCGAACTTCAACTCCTTCGAGGATTGTTTTCGATTTCTAAAGGAGAGGAATGCAAAACTTGTGGTGCTTGACGAATTCTCCTATCTTATCCGTTATTCTGATCAAGCAGGAGCATTTCAAACAATTGTAGATGAGATCGTGAGTGGATCAGATATGATGTTGATAGTTCTTGGATCCCTTTTCACCGTGATGAAGTCGGGATTACTGGAATACGGAGCACCTCTATACGGCAGGTCCGATGGAACATTGAACCTGCAACCTTTAGATTTTGGGGAGATAAGGGAATGGTTCCCGGATATGGATACGAAAGACCTGATATTGGTTCAATCCCTGATCGGAGGTGTTCCGAGATATCTGGAACTTCTGGACGGAAGAGGGGATGTGATAGATCAGATATCAGATCTCCTTTTCGATCCCAATGCTTTCCTTTTCCGTGAAGTGAAAATGATCATGGAAGAGGCGTTCGATGATCCATCGACCTACTTCTCGATCCTTGAAGCGATCTCTTTGGGCCATACCAAGGTTACCCGGATAGCAAATCATGCTTATATCGAACCAAAGAACGCAGCAAAATACCTTTCAAATCTGGTTGATATGGGTGTTCTTATGAAGCATATTCCCTTTGGCCATAGGAGGGGAAGAGGGATCTACAGGTTCAAGGATCAGTATTTCAGAACCTGGTACCGGTTCGTATCCGATGCATTCGAGGAGATAGAATCTGGTGAAGTGGGTGGTTCAAGGGACAGGTTCATGGAAGAATACAATGATCTTTTGGGAATGGCCTTTGAGCATACATGTCAAAGGATCATGCCTCAACTTCTTGACATTCGTCCGCTAAGATCCAGACCGTGGTGGAAGGGGGGCGAGGAGATCGATTGGATAACGACCGATGGGAAGAGGAAAGTGTTCGTTGAGATCAAATGGAGGGAGATCTCCATCCGCGATGCAAAAAGCATCTTCTCCGAACTTGAAAGAAAGTCCTCTTTGGTCGATGGAAAGTCGCTCCGTGATGAATATGCGATCGTTTGCAGGAGAGCAGACCTTGAAAAGGATCAACTTGAAGATGGACATACCGTGATCGATCTGAACGAAATAGGTAGAATATTCGGAGTGGGGCATCAGATAGAACCAGGGGAGCATTATCAAAGCTGACCCTATGCTTCAAGTAAGG
>JAYEPK010000250.1:0-3860 GCA_034723935.1 Thermoplasmatota archaeon | reverse complement strand
TCATTATTGACCTCCCATCCGTCGGGAAGTCCATCGCCGTCGGAGTCCCAGTTGTTGGGGTCCGACCCCGCAAGGAACTCATCAAGGTTCGTCAGATTATCATGGTCCGGGTCATAATCCCAATCATCACCATTCAGAGGATTGAGAGCTGCTGCTATACCGACCCCACCTGAAAGGGAAAGCAGGATCACTATAGCAAAGGCAAATGTCTTTTTCAGATCATCGAGCAACATAATTGGCACCTTCTTGCTGGCCTATAATCTTTCAGGGGAGAATATTAAGGTTTCGCTTGCATGTGCAGAAGAACGCAACGAACATGCGAAGAACTCGAGATACCACCCCAGCATCAGATTATCTACTTTACGCGACATTACTAGAAGATATATTAAGGTTTTCGGAGTTCCATGGAACACCGGACTCGTGTGTCAGGGTGTTCTCTCGATCAAGGAGGTCCCTGTTAAAAAGGTCCGGTGAGATCGGATTCTCAAATCTCTGCTCCGAACAGGTGATGACCTGTTCATGGATGTTTCTTTTCGATATCTCTGTAGAGTGACTCTATCTTGGTCTTCTCATCGTCTGTTACAAGCTGATAACCCAGGTTGAAGAATGCTTTTTTTATCTCTCTCAGAAGTTCCCTTCTCTTAAACCTGAGATCTACCCATGCTTTTTTGATGATATAGTTCTCAAGGTGGCTCGAGCCTTTGACCTGCTCTCCGAATCCCGTGTTCTTGAAAGGGTTCTTCATTCTTTTCAAGGATACCAGGGCAACGGCCTTCTGTCCTCTGAATATCGAGAAGCCCGATACCTTTGAGAGCCTTATCCTGATGTCGGGTGAAACGACCTTTGACATCCTGTCCTTTGGTGATATGACCACAAGCTCGTTCTCCAGGTCATCTACACCCTTTTCGGAGTTCAGGTCCACCCCTTTTACTGTGTAGACAACCCTCATTCCAAGGTCCGGGCTCAGGACCCTGTCAATGTTCTTCCCGACCAGGCCGTTCAGCAGACGTCTCATCTTGGATGGGTCAACGAGCTCGGGACTGTAATTGATCATGTCATCGATCGTGAAGGAACCAAGGTTGTTGCAGTTCATGGACAGCCACAAGGTCTGCTGCAGTCCCCTTGGGACACTGACACGGGAGCGGAGAGGTTCATCACCGATCCTTCCGTCCCTGAAAGGATATTCATACTTGCCCCATGCATCTTCCAGGATGGTTCCCTGTTTCAGAATGGATTCGGCTTCTCCGGTGAGACCATGCGTCCTTATGTAAGAACCTATCTCCTCTTTCTGTCCTCTCGCTATCCTCTTCATGATCCCTCTTTCAACATCGTTTGGTGTCCTCTTTTCGGAAGGTGAAGGAAAAGGATATTTCATGAACAACTCGGTCAATGACCATACATCACTGGTCTGGTCCATCCGACCTCTTCTGAGTGAGAACCTCTTGGTCAGGTCCTTCTGGTCTGACAGTCTCTCAGTCCCGTTCGACGGCATATCACCCATATCTTTCAGAAAGGGTTCATTGCCTTTCGACAGCTGCTCTGACAACCTGTTCCAGGTGGCTTCGATGGTTCGGGATACATGCTCATCGATCGCTACTGGTATTCTATCGTACCTTACCGATCCCAATCTGCTGAGGATCTCCCACCTGTCCGTGAAGGAACCAAGTTTCAGGATCACTTCGAGCGGATGTTTCATGTTCTGACCCGGAAGGAGCCCCTGCCGTTGCATCATTTCCAGCAGCATTCTTTCCCTTTTGATGTGGAACTTCACACTGCAACCTCTCACAAGTATGGATCCTTTGGGAACGGTCCATCTCGTGAACTTATCACGGATCAATACCTCAACAGCCGTATCAGCAGCTTCCCCTGCAGGTATCCCGAGGAAACCTTCTACGGTGAAGATCTCATAACCCAGCCTTTCGAAGCACTCCACAGCTTCAAGAAGTGACCCGGCGGATAGACCTATAAGTTCATAGTCCTCTATCTCGACCTGTATGATCCTGATGGTGTCGTTCGTCTCGAGAATGTGGCAGAATCCGATCCTGGAACCATTTGCAATGGTCAGGGAGAACTTCCGGTTCCTTGCACCGCGGACCCTTTCATCCTCGATCCAGTTATCGTCCGGTGATATCAGTGCCACTGCCGGGTCCGATGAGGGAAGCATTATGGGCCATTCTCTTTCAGGGTCCTTCTCCCCGGACTTTTTATACAATGACTCTCTGGGAACGATCCACAGGGAGTTCTCCACTTCCCCGTATTCCTCGGCCCCGAGCGCGAGGCCCTTCGGTCCGATCTCGATCTTTACCCTTCCAAGACCGTAGGAACTTTCTATCGCTGGTGGGCGATGTCCTTTTGGCCAGTTGAAGATCGCCGATATCTCTCCTATTGTAAAAGGTCCGAACCTTCTGAGAAAAGAGATCAACCTGTCAACATCCTCGTCCATCTCGATATCCTCGATCGTTCCATGTCCTTGTTGAACATGGTAACCCTCTTCTGCTCCGAGATGGAACTGCACCTCGTTGGGGAATATGGATATCTCGTTGCAGTCCAGCATATTCTGGATGGCAGTGGTCAGATCATCTCCCTTCAGGTCCAGAGCTCCACCAATATCCCCTCTGTTCAGTGGAGCATCGGTGTTGTTGATCTTGTCCACAAGTATCGAGAGATGATCCGATGATGGTGAAAGCAGTTCCGCGACATGTTTCCATTTCGGGTCCATGAAACAATCCATGGAGAGGATCCTTCCGGGTAGCAGCCTGCCGCTTTTTACAGCAGACCTCAGGTCTCTGTATGTCCCATTCCCGGACCTTTGCAGAGCAGAGAAAGGATGCACTGCAAAAGGCAACTTCCTCATGGAGTTAACCGGCCCTCCCATCTGGAACAGGCGATCGAACCTGTTCTGGGCGATCGTTGCTCTTTTGATGTCAAGTTGAACGATACCTCCCGCATCTATCCAACCAAGCCCTCTGCTCTCCAGTTCTGTGCTTGAAGGTAATGGGATGTCCTTGTTCGATGGTCCGTCAGACCCATTCGTTATTCCCTTAATATCAGTGTCACATCCGATGGAAGTTTCGACAGATATTTTGCTCTGTTCTTCCCCTTCAGAAACGAGGTCTTCTTTTTTTCTGTATCTCTCATGGATCCCTTTCAGACCACCAAGGATATTGTTTCCCATTACGGATGGTGATCCGCGGTCCTCGATGATCTGAAGATCGAGATTACCGGATGATAGCCCGTTCAGGATCTTCTGACAGTTCTCAAGGTCGATCCTTTCATTGAACACTTCCTTGAAGCTTTCCTCTGCAAGGAGTACAAGTCCTGACATTGCATCTTTCTCAGCATCCCATCCGCTCTCGGAGTACCAAGAATCCGTTACCCTCCTCAACAGCTTGTCGGTCTTGGACCTTCGATAGATAGCACTTGTGTCCTTTCCGCGGAACCTCGTAAGGACAAGGAGCGATTTTGAGAGACAATGTGCGAACCGTGTCCTGAAAAGGCTTGATCCGAGTACAAGCTCCTTGATGGTAGTAAGAAATCGTTCCTGGCCGAAGGCATCGATGAGCATCTCCCTCCTCAGTTTCTTGGGTGAAGTGATCGAAAAGCCATTGTCAACAGCAAAGTAATCTGCCTTTGCACCGAGTTTCTTCCTTATTCCGTAGGATAGGGACCTGGCAAGGGGTTCTGTAACGGTTCTGCCAAGCGGTAGATGGAATATGTAGATCATTTTTGTCTTTCCGACCTTCACCTCCTCTACCGGTATCCTTTCATCGGTGGGCAGTATGCCCTCCCTTTTCATTGTCTTGAACAGCTCCCCGAGAAGCGATCGACTTCTATCATCCGTTCTCACTGTGATACCTGAT
>JAYEPK010000249.1:0-3866 GCA_034723935.1 Thermoplasmatota archaeon | reverse complement strand
GATTGATCGAAGCGGTCCTTGGATCGGGACTGGAAAAGAAAGAAGCGATCAGGTTGATGAACAGGATCGGCGAGGAGAACAACCTCCTCTTTGCAGCTTCTGCAGTACATGTGGGTCTCGATCACGGTGCAGACATGTCAGGTTTCTACGATGAGGTGGAGAACTTCATACTCCACGGGGACAGATGATCGTCATGAGGCATATCACCCTTGAAGATGCTGAGGCTCAATGCTTTGACGTAAGATCGGGAGATGTTGAAGCGATCAAGGAACTTTCAAGGCCTTTTCTCGAGAGGAACCGCTCCCTGATACCATTCCTCCGAAAGGACAGAAGCAAAGAGGTTCCCACCGTCGATCTACTGGCATCCTTCGAGGCCCTTCAAGCTAGAGGCAAATACTGGCAGTCAACGGATGCTGTTGAAGAGCTTCTCAAGAGGCCGATGGTCGAGAGGGAATTGAGAAGGTGTGCGCTTGCAAGAGCAGGTAAGATTGCCATCCTGAAGGGGCTGCCCCTTGACCTTGGGCCGATCATTTCGGAGATCGGGCTGTCAAGAAAGGACCTTGCCAGTGCACTGGAGCATTACAGGAAGAGAAGGGAGAAGAAAGATCACATTGTCGAGATGGAATCGAACCTCCTCCAGGCCATGCTTCTCGACCAGCGTGCTGATCATGTCGAGTCCCCTTCCCTTTCCGACAGTTACCTCCGGGGGGCCATGGATGGCTTCGACAGGGCCAACTCCATAGGTGCTCAGATAAAAGGAGATAACAGGGGCTATCATCTGACCAAGTGCATGTTCAATACCGCGGAATTCCTTCTGAAGAGAGGAGACCATGAAAGGGGAGCAGAGGGCATGGATGCCTGTATCAGAAGATGCAGGAGAGCTTATCACAAACCCCTGCTGCTTGAATCCCTTCTTGCCAAGGGAGAATATGTTGATGATGGGGAAGAGGCTTTGGATGTCCTGAAAGAAGCAGTTGAAGTTGCAAGGAACCTGTCCAACCAATGGGAAGAGGCCAGAGGACTCTATCTTATGGGGGTAAGGGAATGTGCAGATGCCCCTGACCGCAAGATATCGGAAACTGGTGTGAACAGGATGATACAAGCAGCTGGCCTTGCGGAAAAGGCAGGAGATGGGGGAGGAGCCATACTTTACAGGCTCGAAGCCGCTCTCTGGTCCAACAGGGGGGATCGACCGGAACGAGGACTTGAGGAAGGGAGGAAGGCTTACAGGTCCCTGAAACCGGGAACCGATCCTGAAATGGAGATCAGGGCGCTTACGATGATCCTGTATTCCCACCTTGAAGAGGACCATCGCAGGAAAGCAAAGGTCCTTCTCCTTGATCTTATAATGAACTACCCTGTCAAACAGTACCCGGCAACCTTCGGGATATTGAAAGAGGCCATTTCTGGAGCAGAATGGCTCAGGAAGGACAAGGATACAAAGGAACTCTTCGAGGATGAGATCATCTACAGGATCGATTTGGATGCGGTCGATGAGATCATACAGAGGGCAAAACAGGCTTATCCCAATGAGTTCGGTGCCATGTTGAGAGGCATTGAGCATATCACGCATATCGACCCGGTCATGGAAGGAGCCGGGAACCGCAACAGTTTCCTATTCTCCTTGTACAGCCGGTTCTCCCAGAGAAATGTTGATGGAGAGGGGGTGGTCCATTCCCATCCATCGGGTTCTGCAAGACCCAGCAGGGCGGACCTGTCCATGTTCGGAAGGTTCCCGGGAATCAATATCATCATCGGATATCCGTATACCAAGGATTCAATGGCTGCATACGATAGGCTCGGGAACCGGGTAGATTTGGAAATTATCGGGAAGAGGAAAGAATGACGGGGGCCTTCATCACTCGCGCACGAGGACAGCACCCCGTCAGAACGGAGTGGGGGTTTGAAATAGGGGATTGAGAGTGTGTTCAGAATAAAAATTACATCACTCCGTTATCACCCTATTTATCCAGGAGAGTATAAATAATCTCTATAAATGTCTTTTATGTATTATAAAAGGTTAACTGATCTCTCGTTTTTTCAGGTCCCCTAACAAACTGACGGTTTTCTGCGGAATTACCGTTGAAATAACAGGTTTCTCGGTCCTGACGCGCAACAACTATAGAACTCTACAATAATTGCCGACCTTCCTGCAAACGTGAATGAACAATATATTGTGAAAATGTCACACTCGTTCCACCAGATATCCGGCGAATGCCTTCAGAAAGGAAACAATGCCCGGGTCCAGTTCAGCACCCTCCAGAGCTTTCAATCCCTTTTCCGTCAGCTCCAGGGCCTTCCTTCTGCTGTATTCCTCTGATCCTGAGGCCTTTATGATACGACGGATCTTCCTGGCTTCTTCAACTGTCAGGTCCTTGTTGCCAAGGGCTCCAACGATAAGATCCCTTTCCACATCCCTGACCATTTCCAGGGCTTTCACGATAAGAAGGGTCCTCTTGCCTTCTTTGATGTCGGACAGATCGATTTCTCCACCCCTCTTGGGGTCTCCAAAGAAACCCAGTATATCGTCCATGATCTGGAATGCGACCCCTACCGGCAACGCATAACCAGATAGTGCATTCAACTGCTGCTCGCTGGCACCATGAAGATGCGCACCGATCCTCAATGGAGCGTCAAAGGTGTATCTAGCGGTCTTTAAGGTGTGCACCTTCTCGACCATCGCTTCGGACCATTTCGGAAGCTCTACCGAATAAAGATCGAACATCTGTCCGAAACCCGTATCGCGGATCATCTGTGTCTGGCTGAGAAGCGCCTCCTGGATCCGCTCCTTATCGAACCCGCTCTCGAGCAGTGCTTTTTCCCCGAGCGATTCGGCAAGATCACCCGCAATAAGTGCCATATTGATCCCGAACTGCCCGGGCTCTCCCAGATATCCCAGTTCCCCGTGCATGGATGAATACTCAACGTGAAAAGATGGGGCCCCCCTCCGGAGGTCAGACCTGTCCATGATGTCGTCATGGATGAGAAGCATGGTCTGGACCAGCTCGAGCGATACGGCAGCCCTTCTCGCTTTTTCCAGGTCTGCACCCCCAACGGAACGATAGCCCATTACAACAAGTATCGACCTGACCCTCTTTGCATCCCTCAGAGTATATTCCTCTATGGAAGCAAGAAGCTGCCTTGCAAGAGGATCGTCAATGCAGGATACTCTCTCTTTTCTGAAAAAATTGGACACCTCACCCTCGATCAGCTCTTTCTCCTTAGATATCAGATCTGAATGGTCCATGCAGATACTTCCCTTGCAGTGGAGTGGAGAACGATCTTAAAATGAAGGAGACATGCATTCTTTCCTTCCTTTGTATACCGTTCAAAGCTCCTGACATTTCGTTATGGGTTTTCTTTATTAATATATTGGCTGAATGCAACATCGGGGACATCCCAGGAACCGTTCATATAATGAGATAACCATAAAGCAATGAAAAGTATTAAATGAGATATAAATGCAATATGAAGGCGGGGATCAACGATGTCCAAGTTCTTAACAGATAAGTGGAATGATGAAATGAAGGGGCAGCTGCCCAAATGTCCGGCCTGCGCTGGAGACATGGAATACGGGTTCCTGATCTCCAAGGAACCGGTGCACTGGGCTCATGACATAGAAGGGAACAAGTTCACGGGAATAGAGAGGTCCTTCACCGGACCATTCAAGAAGCCCCTGGGAATCCCGATGGCCAGATGTAACAAGTGCGGCCTGTTCATATCTGTATTTCCACCGGAATGATGATACTTTCCGACCATGGAAAGGATCGAACCTCACCAAAGGGTCCTGAATTATTATGACCGGAACTTAACATAGCTACTGCTATCATCCTTTGGATCGGCCTTTGCGGAAGTGTCCGCAAAGG
>JAYEPK010000248.1:0-3883 GCA_034723935.1 Thermoplasmatota archaeon | reverse complement strand
CTGTAATTCTTCTTGGCAACATGCTATCCAGAACCCTTGATAGAGGGCCTGTTGTCAAAGAGGTCCGTATCGGGAGAAGGAGAGAGAACATCCATCTGTTTGGCATACTGACGGTATCAACTGTTGCTTTGCTCATGATCTCCGGAGTGGGTGTGGGTATCTACGGGGTCGAAGAGCAGGTCGACAGGCTTGAAAGAGATACGATGGGGCAGCATCTCCCACCGAACAAGGACCATCATCCACCGGGAGGGAATGAGCCTCCACCGGGGGGATTCCCTTCTGTATTCGAGGTGGCTCAACAAGCTCAGCCTCCTCCGCAACAGACGACAGGTGATGGAAGCCTTTTCCATCCGGAGGAATTGACATGGGCATTGGTCCTGATCCTCTTATCCTCGATGTATGTTCTTTTCTGTGCAGGATATCTGCTGGTCAAGAGAAAGAGAAGTAACGAAACTGAAGAATGATCATCACAGCGATTTCCATCTTTTAATAACGGTTATTGGGGCCAGTATTTCAATGATATTCTATTAATAAGAGTAATTTGTACATTGTCTGATGGCATCCATGGAAAGACCCAAGGTAGATATCCGCAGGATCACGGACGATACCATGAAGAAGGAGCTTCAGAAGAGCCTCGATGCCATCGGATACAGGGACATCGTAAAGCCCGGCCACAAGGTGGTGATCAAGGTCAACGCCACCCATTTCCACTATCTTCCCGGCATCACCGTCACACCACAGCTCGTTCACGATTTCGTTTCCATATTGAAGGAAAGGGGAGCAGAGGTCATCGTCGGAGAGGGCGACCTCCAGAGGGTCTCTGCCGATACAGCTCTCGAGGGATGCGGACTGAAGGAATCCGCCGAGAGCGCTGGCGCGAAGGTCATCAACTTCATGAAGGACGAGTTCGTGACGTTTCCGCTAAAAGGGGAGCTCTTCGATTTCAACGAATACAAGATCCCGAAGTCATTCGTTGACTGCGACGTATTCGCTTCGATGCCGGTGTTCAAAACACATAAATTGACCGGGGTCACGCTCACCCTCAAGAACCATTTCGGATGCGTCCCCGATGATCTGAGGCTCAAGTATCATGGTCAGATAGACAAAGCACGTGCGGATTTCTGTTTACTGCTCAAACCAAAATTGATCGTTATGGACGGCAGGATCGGCCTTGAATCCGATGGACCCATAGCAGGTCTTCCAAAGAAGCTTGGTCTCCTTCTTACCTCAACCAACGCTGTCGCTGCTGATTCCGTTGCATGCAGGATAATGGAGCACGATCCCAGTAAGATCAAACACATCATGACCGCTCACAGAAGAGGATGTGGTCCCATCGAGACCAAGGAAATGGAACTATCAGGGGAGCGTATCGAGGATGTCAAGACCCCCTTTGAACCCGCAAATCTGGATACGATCTCCAATCTGGAAAAATGGATCAGCCCTCATCCACATCTCTCGCATCTTGTCTATCGGACCTTCTTTACCCCCGCGAAGTGGGTGTCATGGAGGTACCGATCCATGACGGGATACAAAAAGGAATACATCAAGAGGATCAAGGAAAGAGGCCTCTGGGAAGACTATGAGCATCTTTTCAAATGAGCTCTCCAACAATAATATATCAATCCCCTGCAGAATCTGAACGGAGGAATGGATTAAATACCCCACCTTAACTAGTAGTCCATTGGAAGGGGTTCAGTCCAATTTTCGTTTGCCATTTTCACAAACGTTATATCTCACTGAAATCAAACCCTTTATTTACAATAATAGCCATTATACAAATGATGATTATTGTTAGGCCCGGCGAGGAGTCGCTCATCAACAACGCCAAATGGACCCTGGTATACGGACGAATAAAGACCGGAAAAACCTTTCTTTGCACCAAGTTCAAGGAACATGATGAATATTTCTTTGTAAAAAGGGACCGGAGCATCATCGAACTTAACAGCATGACAGAAATGGTCTATTCAACATTCCGCGAGATCCTGATCCGCAGCATCTCTTCCGGGAGGTCTGTGGCCGTGGACGAATTCCACAGGCTCGGACCGGACTTTCAGGATCTGCTCCATTCGATCGAGCAGAAAGGCAGGTTGACCTTGATCTCTTCGACGCTTCATCTCTCCAGAGAGCTCATAAGTCCTTCTTCACCTCTGCTGGGCAAATTCGGCGAGGCAAATATCGGGATGATCGATCTACAGGACATATTAAGTGAACTGAAGAGTAAAATAAAGAGCAAAAAAGAACTTGTCGAGACGGCAGTGATCTTGAGAGAGCCCCTGATGATCAATTTCTACGATAACGGTCATCTGAATTTCATTTTACCCGGGATCAAATTGACCGTGCCGGCCCTAATAGGAGAGATATTCACGGAAGAGGACAGGAAGCTCAGTGCGTTGTATGAGGGAATTATCAGGGCGACGGCGATCGGTAAATGGTCATCTAGCCAGATGAGCTCCTATCTGTTTTCCAGGGGGCTTCTGAAAAAGGATGATCCATCTTATATGCAGCAGTATCTTGTAAATCTGGTTAAATTTGGAATACTTGCAAAGGTCAACGTTTGGAACAAGAAACGCGTCGTTTATCGCCATGTGTCCCCGGTAACCCGAACCTACTACTATGTGGATGAAAAATACTGCATAGCAGACAGAGATATATCACAAAAGGAATCTAACAGATACATTGAAGATATCTTTCCCCATATCGTGGAAGATAGCATCCAGGAGATGTTTGCAAAGAAATATGGTCTGTCATTGTTCGTTCACCACGATCCTGACAACGAGGTGGAGGGCATTTTCACCAGGTTCAAGAAACCAATATTGGCTTTGGAAGTAAAGTGGAAGAACAGGATCTCAATGGAAGATATAAAGCGTGCAGAAAAGAGCCTTGGCCGCATTCCGGCACCCAGAAAGGTCTTATTTGTCCCGGACAAGAAGGGGCTTCAATCCGAAGCTCTTGAGATCATGGACATTTCCGATATGATATGAGAAAACATAACTGGAAGATCAGAATTTACCGTTAACACCGGCCATTTTGCCCGTTTTTTCCGATCTATCTCATTTCGTCATCATCTTCATCTACTCCATCATCCTTTTCGATTTATCAATCTGTTTTGTGAGATCATCCATGGCAATACTATTGGTATTAAAACCTCATGAAAGCCATTTACACGTACAAAAAATGTTGGTCAAGGGTTCAATCTTCGAACTCAACCCCTTCTGATGGGAAAAGACCCGGTGTTGACAGATATCTCTCACCAGTATCATAGAACAGGCAGCAGATGATCTTTCCTCTGTATCCTGGTCTCTTCGATACTTTTTCAGCAACCCATGCCGCAGCTCCCGAGGTCACTCCGACCAGGAGTCCTTCGGTCCTTGCTATCTTCCGGGTCATCTCATAGGCTGCTTCATCCGGGACAAGCAGCAGCTCATCCATGTTTTCCTTCGAACGGAGGAAGTTCTCCGTCTTGAAGCCGGGACCGATCCCGATAAGTTTGTGCTTTCCCTGCTCCCCTCCGGAATACACCGGACTTGACTCCGGTTCGAAACAGATTATCTTGATCTTTTTGTTTTTCTCCTTGAGGAATGTCGAAAGACCATCGAATGTCCCCGAGGTTCCGAGGCCCATGATCATCACATCGATCTTTTCCCCTGTCTGCTCCCATATCTCGGGTCCTGTGGTTGTGTAATGCGCCTTTCCGTTGTTCGGATTGGAATGCTGGTTCAGGAAGAAGGCGTTTTCACTCTGCTCGCAGTATCTTATCGCCCGTTTTCGGGCCCCTTTAGTGTGCTCCGAACCAGGCGTGATAATTACCTTTGCACCGTAGGCCATGATGATCTGCCTTCTCTCAACGGAGGCCAGTTCGCTCATGTAGATCCGGACCTTGAAA
>JAYEPK010000247.1:0-15363 GCA_034723935.1 Thermoplasmatota archaeon | reverse complement strand
CCACTATTTTGATTACAATCAAGATGGAATAAAAGATTTGTTCATCTCAGATTCGTGTTTATTTGAACCTGGGCATATTGAAGGAATGATACTTGGATTTGATGGAAATAATATTTCAGGAAAACATAATTTTACATATTTAGATTATGATTTCAGAATTCTCCCTGAGTATTATACAATTAATTACCATTACACTGCATTTGGTGGAGATCTTTGTATTCATGATTTCGATGGAGATGGGTTTGACGATATCATCTTTACAGATAGTTCGGGGAGAATGAATAGAGTAGATGGATGCGGAGTAACTATTGTGATGTATAACAACGGTACACATCTTGAAGGTAATTATTCAGTATCAGAATTTCAAACAACATGGATCTATGGGAATGGTGGAGACTACTTTGGTGGCCATGATGATTCTGGAATGGATATTGGAGATATCAACAATGATGGAAATATTGATTTGATAATCTCCGGATCTGGTGCTGATGGGATTAATAATGAATATGATCGATCTGGTGAAATTGCGATCTTATATCAAAAACCGGAGAGACCACAAACCATTGACCTTAGCGTAAGATCAAATATTGATGTCTCAATAATTGGCCAAACAGGAATTGCAATAGGTTTTGGAGTTGTATCAACGGGAGATTATAACGGAGATGGTTATGATGACATCCTTTTTTCAAATGATGCCACCTACAGTGTAGCATGGGATGGTGGAGTATATTTATGGTTAGGAAGAGAGATTCAATCTTCAGTATACTCTTTATCAACATGTAAATTCTTGTTTAAAGGTCAATCTGGGACAGAAATGGAGAGATATGGATATAGAAATGCTTTTGCGAATATCAATGGAGATGAGTATATGGATCTGATTATTTCTCCAGATCGAGGTGATTTCACAGATATTTTCTTCAGTGCAAATAATCCTCCAAATATACTTAATGTGACATTTGAAAAAAGTGAAGTTTATAGAGGACAGATAAACCAAATGGTAATTGAATTCAATGATGATAGAACAACAGCTGAGAACATGACAGTCAAAGTTCAATACCGAAGTATTAGAGATTGGATCAATGTTACATTATTATCCATTGACAATTCTAATAATAAACTATTGTATGATATCCAGACTAATTATTCCTCACACCTTGGTAATTATTCATATAGAGTTAGACTAACAGACCAGGATGATCTCACAACAGGATGGAGTTATTATAACAATTCTGTCTATGTTAAGAATAACAAGCCGACGATCTGGGACGAGTATAGTGGTCCAGGTGATGTCGGCAGGGGATTTCCAAACCGATTCGGTTTTCGAGTTAATGATCCTGAAACACCAATAAACGAAATGAATTTCACATACAGGATCGTTGAGCCGGATGTTTATTTCTATGATCTAACGCCAAATAGAATGACAGATGGTAATCGGCTCTATTTTGAGGTGATCATACCGAAGGATTTCGATACGGGTTTTTTCCATTTTGAGATTTTTGTAACCGATGGTGATGGAGATATGGTGAAATCGGACTCACCACATGGATTCAATATTTTCAATTGGACCCTTGCATTCAATGATTATAGTATCACACATCCAAAAGTAAATCGTGGAAATTCGACCAATGTCACCTTCAAATTATTCGACAACGATGATAGAATAGATGACCTTTACAACATCAGTCTGGACTTCATCCATGTCAGTTCCGGCAGGGTAAGGACATTCATACCATTTTTCAACGGAACGGATTATGAAAGGCTCTATCATGCCAATATCACAGCCGGATTGGATTGGGAAACCGGAAGATATGATATTCTTCTCAGGACCGGAGCATGGAATAGAACATACTATGAACCTTTTTTTATATGTAATAACCTGCCTCAATTATTGAGAGATAACATAACTCGATATATCAACACTTCAGGATTGACCAGGATAGATATTACGGGTATGATAATTGACCTTGAAGATGGATCCAACCTTCAATGGAACGTTTCCGATCCCATGCTCGATATTCCATTTTCTTTAAAATTCAATACAAGCGAAAACCGCAGTTTTCTGGATGTCTATATGGAAGATAACGTCACTTTCAATGATACCATCAAAATCATTGGTTATGACATGGATGGATCCGGCGTTGAAGTTAAGGTATTGTTGGTAATAAACACAACGAAGATCATTGAGGAAATTATTGAAGTGGACATGAGACTCGATGTCACTGGTCCTTCATCCATCTGGTCAGCCAATGTGACCTTAAATTTCACGTTCCAGATAGAAAACAATGGAAATATCCCTCTATCATTCGATCTGAATCTTCTGGGAAACGGTAGTTCCTATCTGAAAAGCTTTGACACTTCATTTACTTTATTTCCGGGTGAGATACGGTCTCTGAATTTCAGCTTTGATGTCGATCTTGAACCGGGATATAATTATTTCGGTTTCGGTGTTGAAGCCTTCTATGAAGAAAATGACTGGGTGGTGTGGAGGAATTATACCGTTATAAGGAACATTGAAGACGATGGAGATCCGGATCTGATAGATAGTGATATTCCCTGGATTCTTTTGGGTTTTGGTTCATCCGGTTTTCTGTTACTTGTTGCAATTCTCATTCTACTTTTTGTAGTTATCAGAAAGAAGAAAAGTAATGATCTGGAGAATACCCCAGATGAGAATCATGAAGATGAAATATTTGACGAAACGGAATTCATTGAAGAGGATTTATCATTGCAAACAGAGATGGAATTTCCTGATCAGGATCGAATTGAACCATTGATTCCTGAAGCCCTGAATGACCCGTTCGGGGATTTTGTTCTTCCAGATGATCAATCAGAACCGCAGATGGAAGATGCAGAAAATATTATTGCTGAAACTGGAAAGGATCCTTCGTTGAATTCAAACGAGGTTTCTCATCCTTCTGATGAAATATCTGAAAAAAATGATCTCCAAAAATAGAATTGAGGCTGACCAACAACCTCCCGAATCTATCAATGCAACATAAATTTCAATAGAAATATCGGGCGATCAAACCATCAAAAATATATTAATGAGCCATGTATGTCAACGGCAAACGAAAGATTGGGACTTCAGGGGATCCGTGTGACAGGATATTGAAAAAATGCTGCGCATTTCTTAACAATATCGCAGTCCGAAGGATTCGATTCTGCCTGAGTATGAATATCCTTTTATATCCTCCAGACCCTTTATTCCTCAAGGGGAGCATTATGAAGAAGTATGTGGCGGTTTTCTTTCTGCTTGCAATTTTGGTCTCTGCATTGAATATCTCAGTTGACACCAATGAGGGGGTCAGTGCATCACCCTCGAGGCTCATAACCCTTCCAACTCCGATCAGGGTAGATAACAACTCCATGTTCTTCAATACGTCCGAGGCCATGAAATGGACTGGTGACGGCTCATCGGGAGCTCCCTTCATCATATCCGGGTACGAGATCCCGGCAAGGGGATACGGATGCGGGATATACATCGGGAATGTTACCTACAGTTTCATCATCCGGGACTGCCGGGTCCATAACGTTTCAGACAACTACAACTATTACTACTGGGGGAGCGGGATCGCATTCTACAACGTTTCGGATGCAAGGATAGAGAACTGTTACATCTCTGACAGCAACGAAGGTACGGTTATAGGGCAATCCTCGAGTGTGACCGTGAACGATACCAGGATAGAGAACGCGGAATATGATGGGATCCGAATATTTTCATCCGAGGATCTTCTGATCAGGAACAATATTGTGAGAGATACTATGACTGGGATCACAGTATCCGGTTCGACCATGGTGACAGTATCGGATAATGATCTGAGGAACGGTGAGGGGCAGGGCATCAACATCGGATCCGGAGTTACCGGGTGCAACATGACCGGGAACCTGATACATGATTATTCCATGACAGGGATATTAATAAGTGATTCCGGTGGTTGCCGGATCATCGACAACGACATAGTCAGGTCCAATACGGGAATCGCACTCGACGGTTACAACATCGGCAGATCAGCGGATCAAAATGTAGTAAAGGACAATACGATAACCCAGTGCCATGGTGGTATCCACACCCAGATGACCCGGAACTCCCTGATCGAAGGAAATAATATCTCATACTCGACCGGTAGAGGTATCGAGATAGGTCCGATGACGGTCAACGAGACCGTGAGGAACAATATACTCTGGCACAATACTGGTTATGGTGCTTACCTCATGGGAGAGGGGCACCTGGTTTACAATAATAACTTTCATTTCAACAACGGCTCGACCGACGTATTTGATCCTGCCTTCATCCAGGGCTATGATGAAGGTTTGAACGATACATGGTACCGGAACGGAAAGGGAAATACATGGTCGGACCGGAGAGGTCCGGATGAGGATGAGAATGGGATCGTAGACATTCCGTATCCTCTGCACGGCCGTGCCAGGAACTCGGACCCGTATCCCGTATCGGACTACGAACCTCCCATTCTCTTCCCACCATCCGCACCAAGGTCACTGGAAGCAAGCACAGGAAGACTCTTTATAAACCTTACATGGCAGGAACCTCAAGACGACGGGGGCTCCCCGATCCTCGGTTACAATCTTTACAGAGGAGCGGAGGGGTCTGTTCCGGAGATCATAGCAGAACTACCGGACGACACGTTCGAATACAACGACACGGATGTACTGGAGAACACCCGTTATGGATACAGGGTCACGGCCGTCAACGATATCGGCGAGGGACCGTTCAGCTCCCTTGTCCATGCTACGACCCCTGAACCTCCGGGACAGCCGGAGATCAATATAACATCCCCGGAAGACGGTAGGATCTTCACATCGGACAACCTTACCGTTTCGTACACTTACAATATTTACAACGGGAACCTGGACCATATAGATGTGAATTGCAATGGATTCTGGATAGATGTCGGCAACTCCACCTCGTATCCTCTTTCCGATCTCGCGGACGGTCAGTATCTCTTCCGGGTCCGCCTTTTCACGATGGAAGGCCTCGAGGCCGAAGATAACATTACCTTCAACATCTCGGTGCCTTCTCCTGTTGTCGAGATAACAGCTCCCGGTATGACACTGCTGAACGATGATCCCATTACCTTCTCATGGAACACCGGATCCTCCGGATCCAGGATCACTTCCCATGAATACCGGATGGACGGCGGAAACTGGACAGATGTTGAACTGAATACTACAATTTCACTTCACGGCATACCCGAAGGCCCCCATATCTTCGAGGTCAGGGTCAGGGATGTAAGCGGAAGGAATGGAACAGCTTCCATCACCCTGACCGTGGACCGGACACCACCCAACGTCATGGACAAGGGCCCTATAGACCGGGACATATCTCCGGACACGGTCATCTATGTCACGTTCGGAGAGCAAATAGTGGACCCCTCGGCGGAGGTTCGGTTCGAACCGGAGGTCAACGGAACCATGACGATTACGAACCATACCTTCCTGCAGTTCGTACCGGACGAGGACCTGGAGGCAGGGGTCACTTACACCGTGCACGTTCAAGCGATGGATGCTGCCGGAAACCTGCTGAACCTCTATTCCTGGGACTTCACGGTGGGGTCCGATGAGATCATCATCCGCGTCTTCGGTTATATTGTGGATGATGCCGGGAACGAGGTGCAGGGAGCTATCGTCACTCTGAAAGGCATGAATGACAGCACCAACGGTTTCGGACAGTTCGAGTTCCTGGTCCCACCTGGTAGCTATCATCTTTCTGTCTTCAGGGACGGATACAAACCCTACGACATGGACCTGATAGTTGCATCCACTGGCGAATACAATATCGGCAAGATCATCCTTGAAAAGGAATACACTCCGGAGGAGGACAGTTCCTTCCCCTGGGCCCCTGTAGTAATAGTAATAATCGGAGCTGTCATTGCTGTTGGATTTTTCTCCCTGAAGAGGCAGGGGCAGAGCGATGAGCTGGATATCGAGGAGTAGTATTATCCCCCTCCCTCAAGCGTTTTCGGTCAAAAGGGTAAAATAAGGGGGATAATTTCAAGGGCCCATGGTCTCGGTGAAGGAACGTACGGTAAACGGCAGGAAGTATCTCTACATCTCCGCAACATCATCTTACAAGGGGAAGAAGAAGCGGTTCGAAAAGTCCCTTGGTCCGAAGGGGATGGAACAGAAGGAACTTGATGGGAAGATAGAGTTCTACACCGAGCTCTTGGACCTAAGATCGACACTCTACAGGGTCTACATGGAGGCAAAGGAGACACGGTTCAAGTACCTTCCAACATTCTACTCGATCTACCTTGCAATGATTCGGAACTTCTACTCATCATACCTTACGGACCTCTATCCCTCGGAGCTGGAGAAGTACAGGGATGACCTCCGCGTCAAATACGTCCACAATACCACCGCTCTGGAAGGTAACACACTGACGCTTCGGGAAGCTGCCATGGTCCTCGATGACGGCATCGCACCCAAGGGCAAGAAACTGAGAGAGATACACGAGATCGAGAACTTCAGGAGATTGGACAGATATCTCAGAGGATACAAGGGAAACATCAATATTGACCTCATCAAGAAGATACACGAGCTGGTCCAGAGGAACATAGATGATGAGCAGGCGGGGAACCTGAGGAGGATACAGGTCGGGATCGTCGGAAGCCGGTTCGAGCCTCCACCGGCCATATTCGTCGAGGAAGAGCTCGAGGATCTGGTCGAATGGTACTCCGGGAATACCGACGAGCTCCCCCCATTCGAGCTTGCATGCATGTTCCATTACCGTTTCGTTCACATACACCCGTTCGTTGACGGGAACGGCAGGGTTGCAAGGGAACTCCTGAACTTCATACTCGAGAGGAACGGTTATCCCCCGATGATAGTGGAGGTTACGGACAGGGAGGAGTATTTGAAGAGATTGAAGCTTGCGGACGAGGGCGATCCGAAACCTTTTCTGGAGCTGCTAGCGATCAAGATGATAACGGATTACGAGAGCGTGATACTATCCTTCCAGAAAAGAGCGATGAAGGGATTGGAGGAGCTTTCACCTGATGAGATCAAGGAGATCATGGAGACCCTGATGTGGTTCATGTCGCTTATGAAGGAGTTCGAGGTCAGGATCCCTGCGGAAGCTGCCGAGCGCATAGGGTCCATCAAGAGATACTTCGAGATCACCGGGAACAAACCAAGGCTCGAATGAGGTCATTTTCCTGCAGATCTCCGGTACCATGCCGGAAGCCCCATGTATCTGTAATGTTCCTCTATCTGTGACCCATATATGGCTGCATAGAACCTGTTGAACTCACTGACATGAAGAAGCCCCTTTACGGTTGGAAGGACGGAGTAGTTCCTCTCATCCTTCTCCACCCTCACGAACTCCTGCTCCTCCAGGTGTTCCAGGATCTTCGAGGTCATGTTGTGATTTGAACGGATATGGTGCATTATCTCGGATTTGGACAATCCCTCACTTCTCGTCTCGACGAGTTTTTCGATCTTGCTTCCAAGTTCCTTCTGGGAGAGGTCTATGCCCATGGCCGATGAGAGGAGATTCAGGACTATGCACGAGTAGAGGTTCAGGTCCTTGTAGCTCCTCTTCACCAACCTTGTTTCCTCCTGATTATGGCAGGTATCCCTTGATCTCCGGGATGAACGGTGTGAAATCGTAGACCTTCTCCGGCATCTCTCCGACGACCTGCATGTTCATCCTTCGGTTGTAAACTCCCGGCAGGGTGACCCTCGAACTGGTGATCATTTCATATGCTTCCTCATCCAGTCCGGAATATCCCCCGCCTGCCTTGAAAAGAAGTACGACCCTGCTCGGATAGACCTTCGTCCTCTTCCTGATATCCGCAAGTTCCCTGAGCAGTCTCTTCAGGTCTTTCTCTCCGGGTGCTCTCTTGTATTCCCTTACAAAAATTGCATAACCGGGATAACCTCGTTTCACGAACCTGTGGATCAATGATGGCTTGATGACCAGGAAAGCATCGAAATGGTATCTTCCCTTCTTGCCAACGATGTAAGCGTCCTTCCTGAGATGCTCGGGTCTCTTCCTCATCATCTTCGAGAAGGCTCTGTTGTTCTTCCTCAGGTAGTTCAGGAACCGTTCCGTCTTGTTCTTACCCTTTGGTACGGAATATGCAGGGGGCCCCTCCCTCATCCTCTGTATGGCATTGAACCTGAAGGATGCCTTTCTGAGAAATTCCCTGGTGTTGCGAAGAAGCCATACCGTCACGATCCCGGAGACGAACACCGACAGCATGACCAGGAAAATGAAGAACTGTCCGTTCGAGAGGACCGCCAGCATGAGAATACCAGCGACTATCAGACTGAACCATGTAAAATAGAGGGCGAATCCGAAACGTGATAGAACCCTGTCAGCCTTGTTGGAAACCTCCTCTGCAAGCTCGAACGTGCCCGAGATCGGATCTTCCATGCCTCTGTAATACTCCTTTCTTGTCATTCTCTATCACCTGGAATTTGACTGTATGCTTTATAAGGTCCTCCTTCTTGATATATAAAGTAGTAAGAAACAATCTTATTGAAGACCCTTTCGGGCCTTTATATTTAACTTGCACCGAATGCTGTTAGCAGGTGATAAGAAATGAAGCAACAGAAAATGGTGAACGTCGTGCTCCCACTCGCTCTTGTGGGAGCAGTGATCCTATCCGGAATAGGATTTCTGGGACTGATCATATCGTCGATCGATGTGGATGATGATATTATCGATAAGATCCCCATGGAAAGACAGCAGAATGCCGAGCTTGAAGCCGTCGAGAGCGAGGCCGAGTTCAGGTTCGACGAATCGTTCGATCAGGCGGAGCAGGTGAAACATAACATCCCATCCGAGAGGGATGTTCCGATCAACAAGGGATACGATGCTCCGGAGGTACAGGAGATAGATGCTCAGGGAGATTCGACCAGGTCCTCCGACGATCTTCTGGAGGATACCGGGTTCATTACCATCAAAGAATCTCCGGACGCTCCTCAGGTTGAAATGGACGAAACCCTTGAACTACTCAACGGACAGGGTCATCTTCTGGGCTCCACTCAGGAATGGATCGAGGGTGAGGAAGCACCTTCGGAACTTCCGATCCCCGAGGTCGAGACGGAGACCGAGCTCCCTGTTGATGAGATGGGCATGAACGTCGATACCGACAAGGTCTCGGACATAGCCGATGATATCGAGGATGTCGACTCGGAGATAACTGATTACCTCGGAGATAACACTCCCGAGACAACCTCTGCAGGGATCTCGAAGGAGGACCTGCAGGACCTCACATGGTCTGTATCCAACAAGACAACGAGGGACTCAGACAAGGATGGGAACCCCGAATTCATTTCAGAACTGAACGTTGCGACCGGAACAAGGAACGATACCATCCTGAATGGAGTCCTTTCCTGGGTCGCAGGGTTCGGATATACATACAACGATGACGACTCCGACGGAACACCGAACAGGGAAGAGCTTGTGATCGTCAGGTATGCAAATTACACCATCAATGGAAAGATCGTTGCGGAGGGAATTGCCTTTTCCAGCTTCATGAAGAACGATACGGATTCTGATGGTCGGATAGATGTCAGGGAGTTCAAGCATCTCTCCTTCGGTTCCAGGGCAACGATACTCGGGACCATAAGGAGCTTTGCCAGCGCAGGAGAGCTGATCGAGAAGGACAATGACGGGGACGGTGTGTTCGAGGACAGGGAGGCAACTGCTGTCTTCTACTTCAAGCACGAGACCGTGAACCCTGCTGTTACACTCAAGGAATCATTTATAATGGTCACCGGCAAGGAGGATACATCCACAAAGGAACTCTCGAAGCTTGCCTTCACCAGGGTCAACAGCACAACCGGAAAGACCCTCCTTGAGGTGGGATACATCTGGTCCTACAGAGAGGAGGGGAGCATGAAGAACCTGCTCGTGATCGGTGCCAGGAACAACACCGTGACGAACAGGGTCCAGTATGCAATCTTCAACGGGACCGAAACGATCTCCGGTGCTTCCACAACATATCATGTGACAGCATTTGCCGTGGACAACAGGTCACTTCTATTCGGAGGGGTCAGGTCTGATACTCTTGCCCTCGACTACGAGATCACACTGAACGGGACAGAGAGGTATGAGAAAGGTTTCCTGGCCGCTGCAAGGAATGATGACAGGCCGATCGTGGATACGGAGACCTTCCTGCTTATCTCACTTGAAAGGACGTTTTCCGGTACCGTGCTCAATTACGAGAATGTTACCATCATCGCCGGCAGGAACGTTACCGTCAGGTCGAGCCTGAACTCGACCATGGGATATGTTTTCAGGGAGTACAGGGATGCGGACCTTGACGGGAATCCCGAGTTCCTCAAAGAGGCTGTGGCCATAAGTATTACGCGGGACAATGATACGGATGGGATCAAGGAATGGGAAGCATACAGTGCCTTCATTCACGAGATCTGGGACAATAACTCCGACGGTGATCACGAACTCGTTCAAAACTTCACCATGATGGGATGGAAGAGCGATCCGAACGACGATGGGAACATCGATGTCGAGAGGGGCCTGATGAGAGACATCAAGGATCACGATGTCAACTCCAACGGGACCGTGGAGCTCCGGGAGGAGGGAATTGTCGGTTTCGTCAAGAATGACAACGATTCAGATGGTGTTATTGACCATGAGAAGTATATGGGTTTCTGGAAGAAGATAACGGACACCTACGATGACGGGACCGAGGTGACCGAGGAGTCAGGAACCTGGACCAACGAGTCCCCGTGAAAAGGAGGAATAAAATGAGACCGATATATCTGATAGGAATGGCGGTCCTGGTGATGGGCGCCGGCATCATAGCAGGCTGTGTGGAAGAGGTTATGGATCCGAATCTGGACTTCAGTGTCCTGGAGGTCAATACAAATTCCACATCTCCCACACCGGAACCCGAAACAGCTGATAACGGAACCCATTTCCTGTGGGTAAAGGTGAGGGTGGACAATCAGAACGAAAACAACGATCTTACGGTCACCCCGGCCTTCTTCACCGTTGACAACAACGCCGATGTGGAGGAAGAGGGAAAGTACCTTGCGAATGGAACATCCAAGAGAGGGATCTCTACCATCAGGATAGATCCCGGATTGCAGAAGGAGTTCTGGGTCATCTTCAATGTTCAGGATGGCAAGACCATGAACTACATCCGCTACGTCGGCTCCCTCGATGAACCAATAGAGAAGGATATGCCCAGTTACTAGGATCTTGTCTGGAACACCAAGGACCGCTGTAGTTCAGCGGTCCTTTTTCATGTACTGGGTATGTTTTCATCTTGTGAGTGGAGTGCATTCCTAGGATGATACGAACGATCAAGCAACAAAATGTTCATCCGGCAAGTCATTCCATGAAAAGAACAAGAACGAAACTCGAATATCTGATCTTCCTAACACACTTTTTAAAAAAAAGATTGCTACAAAGATATTATGGTCCTCATTCGTTGCAATTCCGTGGATAGCACGCACTGGACAAGGAGCATAGTTCTTGTACAGTCGGGTATTCTGATATTGATCCCTGGCCATATTGTAAAGTGAACAAGAATTCATAACAATGGAGAGAACATATATAAAAGAAAGGATATATAAATATCCATGGACATGGATGTCATCGAAGATGTTTTGAACCTTCCCGAACACGAGATCAGAACTTTATTCAAACCCAAGCAGAAAGAAGTTCTGGTGAGGATCATGAAGGGGGAGCCCCTGGACAGTAATCAACAACGATACCTGCGGGGAGATATCAGAAAGAAGATCGATACTTTATCTTCACTTGAAAAAAACGGAAAAGAAAATGAAAAGAGATCATTCCTGAAAGGTGTTGAGAACTATTACATAACCGGATATGATGCGTTGAAACATAACGGATATGGTTGGTATTTCAGTACGAAGCGTATCATTGTAATGAATACAAGGTTGGAGGGGACATTTCATGTCCCTGGTGCTATCATCAAATTGATCAGATTGCGATCCTTGAAGAACAGATCGTTCTCTGTTGATGAAGAAACCAGATTGAAATTTGCCTCGAACGAGCAGATCTTTAAAGATGCCGAAGAACTGGGAGATGAAGCACTGAGAAGAGAATGCCTTTCACATCTGAAACGTTATGGCGAATTGTTCATAGAGGGCCATGAAAGATATCTCAATGATGAACCCCATTTCAGATTCGAACCAGAGGATTTCGGTGTTTAACAATGACACAGATAATGGAAATAATGAAGGAGATGATCCTGAGAATAACTCGTTCGAACCCATTCAATATGGTCCTGAAGGGAGGAACAGCGTTAGCCTATCATCATCTGGACTGGCACAGGACGTCAGAGGACCTAGACTTTGATGCACCTTTGGAAATTAAAGACAAAATCGAGGAGATAGAGAAATGGTTCATAGAATTACTGGATGAAATGGTAAAAGAAGGCAAGATCCGAGATTTTATCATAACGAAATCAGCCTTTGTAAATACAGATAGACACCATATGAAACTTAAGATAACCACACACAATGATCTTTACTCCAAGATTGATATAGATTTCAAGAAAATCCGTTCTGAGTTAGAATACGATGGAGAACTTGGTTTTTATAGTTCCGAACATATGCTAATTTCCAAGCTTCTGACATACAGGAGCAGGGGAACTCTGAAGGATATCTATGATATCCATTATCTACTGAAAGAAATTGATCCGGAATGCTACGACAATAGATCAGAACTTGTGGAATTAGTGGAAGAGGTCATCACCAAATTACAGGAAGAGGACCTTGAAAAAATATTCGGTAAAGCCTTTGCAAATGTCGATCTGAGGTTCAGGAACCTCAGATCAAAGGAACTTCCAGTCTTCAAGGACAGGACACTTAGGGAGCTGAATATCTTCAAGAACAAGTTGCAGAAATAAGCAATTGGATAGACATACATATCAGACACCTTTCGCACGCAGAGGATGTCACATTCCTCTCCTGTCCGGAACTGAATTGTTGCCATTTTATTTTTTGATGATCAACCGTATCCTGATCCAGTACAATCTTCCAAGATATCCGGGGACAACACCTTTGGATGAAGTAGATATCAGAAGAACGATAGAGATGATCGACCTTACCAAATTGTCCGGATATCTCGATTGAAATTATTTTAACTCATACAGCATTACACGGTCTGATGATCGGGGGAGCTTGCCTTTGCATAAGGTCCTTGTCAATACTATCCTTGCTGCTCCTGACCCTTGTTCCATTTTCTTCTCCCATTGAAGGGAAGGATAAAATGGATGATCTCAAGAGAGATATCATCGAACCAACTGCAGAGGTCTGCACCTGGAAGGGAGATCTGGAGGGAGCTCTGAGCTTGACTTACGACGACGGTCTGAATTCCCACATCAAGAACGCCTCCCCGATGATGAGCTCCAGGGGTATCAACGGAACCTTCTTCGTCACCACTAACAACGTCGGCATCCCCTACGGAGGCACATGGTCCGAGTGGCAGGCTGCTGCAGATAACGGTCACGAGATCGGGTCCCACACGATCACACATCCGGACCTCACAGCATGCTCTCCTGAAGAGCTCCGGGAGGAGATAGTGCTCTCCAAGAATATTATCGAGTCGAACCTCACCGATGTCGAGGTCGATACCTTCAGCTATCCGATGGGACGCTACAATGAAACAGTCAGGGACCTGATCAGAGATCACTACATCGGTGCCAGGACAGATAGGCACAACATCAGCGGTCCCCCGGAACCCGTCCCCTCATCACCTCCTGACCTCTATTCCGTTGTACCCGTCAATTTCGGAGGTGGGAACACGGCTGATGAGCTGAACGCCCTGGTCAACGATACCCTGGGCTCCAACGGGTGGCTGGTGGAGATGATCCATGCTGTCGGGTCCGGCGGATATGATCCGGTATTGCTTTCGGAGTTCTCGAACCATCTTGACCTCATCTCCACGAAAAGGAGTGTTCTGATGGTCGATACCTTCTCCATCATTTTGAAATACATAAAGCTCCGGGACAATGCTGAACTGGTATCCAATATAGTTGATGATGTCTGGAACCTTTCCATCGATACGGCCCTGGACCCTGAGGTATACGATGTCCCCTTGACCATCAACGTGACCTTTCCATCGGGTTGGATCGATATCGAGGCCCTCATCAGAGGGGAGCAAACTCGCTTTACAACTAATGGGACCGAGGTAGGAAGCTGGGCCCTGGTCGAGATCGGGTCCAAGGAAGATCTTTGCTTCTTCCGATCCAATATCCATCCGAGCATTGAACAATACTCACCGGATCATGGTTCCGATCTCCCTTTCTCACCAATGAACGGGACCAGCTCGAATGTTTATACATTCTATCTGAACTACTCGTCGGAGGCGAACAGGGCTCCGATGGAGGCACCTCTTGTCCACATTGATATCTATGGAGATGGGAGCCAGATAATCGTTCACAACATGACCAGGGTCAACCCCCTGGACCTGGATCATACGGACGGATGCATATTCAGCTGGAATTGTACTTTCCCTCCGGGAACCTGTATTCAGATCAGATTCTCTGCAAACGATACGGAAGGACTGGATGCTGTCAGCTCTTCCAATATGACCGAATGGATGAACGGACCGATCCTCAACGATCCACCTTTGCTTTCGGGAGCACCCCTCTACTCAGGCAGGAACGGTAAACATCCGTTCTTCAACTGGACACCGGCCGTTGATCCGGATGGTGACAACATCAGTTACAGACTTGATCTCAATATTTATACTACCACATTGACCCGTTATACGACCAATACCTCATTTGAATTGGATTGGAACCTCCATCTGAACAATGAATATTGGTTGAACCTCACATCCATCGATGATAGGGGCGGTGTATCGGAGACATTGAGGACACATTACAACCTCAGCAATGAAGCTCCTCCGATGCCGGATGTGCTGAACATCACTCTGAACAGATGGGGGAACGTCGATGTATGGTTCTCACCCGTGGAAGACCCTGACGGCGACCGGGTGAGATATCAGTTGAATGTCTACAAGGAGGAAGATCTGCTGAAAAAACCCCCGATAAGGAGGAGTTATGATCTCCGTGAAAACCACGTTCTGAACATCAGCTTCATTGAAAGGACCAAGTATTATTTCTTTGCCTGTGCCATCGATATTTTCAATGTTGAAGGAGCAAGTACGGCCGGGATCTTTTTCCATAATGATGCCCCATCTCCTGTCACTGGTTTGATCGTATCTGACCTTGAAGATAATGAGAATGGGCTCATGATACAATGGAATGCATCTTTCGAAGAGGACCTTGACCATTATACGATCTACAGATGGGATGAAGGTGAAGGACCATTTGATACGGGAAGCGCAAGCTCGGAACGTGAAACCGGAACCAACACAACTTTTATCGACAG
>JAYEPK010000246.1:0-3910 GCA_034723935.1 Thermoplasmatota archaeon | reverse complement strand
TTCCGGACTGGATGACACCACTGCAGGCAAGGTATACATCGAGGGAACGGAGCTTGCCAGCATGAAGGATGACAAGAAGACGGAATACAGGGCCAAGAGCATGGGTTTCGTCTTCCAGTTCTACAATCTACTTCCGGTCCTTACCGCTGTGGAAAACGTGGAGATGGTCCTTATGCTCAGTGGAACACGACCAAAAGAAGCCAGGAAGAAGGCAGAGAAGGCCCTGGAAATTGTCGGTCTGAAAGGTCTTGAGAGCCACAGACCTTCACAGCTCTCGGGAGGTCAAAGACAGAGAGTAACACTCGCCCGTGCTCTTGTCAACGATCCCAAGATAGTCTGGGCCGACGAGCCGACAGGTGACCTTGATAAGATGAACTCCAATGAGGTCATGGATCTGATGAGGGATCTCAATGACAGATTGAAGATGACCTTGATAATCGTCACCCACGATCCCGATGTTGCATCCAAATGCAAGAGGATCATCCACATGGAAGACGGCAGGATCGTAAAAGATGTCCCGATCACGGTGAAGGATGCACTCAAACATCCCAAGACCGGTGAGTATGCAGCAAGTGGTGAGAGGGATGCGGGAGCCGCCAGGATCCGGATGAAGCAGGAAACATCGCTTTAAAGGTGATACCGTATGGGCTCCTTCAAGACTCTGATAGACCGCCTTTTCGGTGTTCTGCTTATCATCGATCTGTTCTTTATGATAGTGTTCGTATTGATCGCACTCTACATAGTTCCTGTAGAGTTCAAACCAATGATCACCGTTCTGGTCGTCTTTTTCATGGTGATAACACTATCTCTCATTGCTCTCCGTGCGCTCCTTAACAAACTGCAGTTCAGGATGGGCTTTCGAAACCTGCTGCGGCATAAAGGGGATACGATAATCGCCATTCTGGGGTTCATGATAGGAACCTCCATCATCTGTTCCTCGATGGCGATCGGGGACACAATGAACAATATGATCGAGGACCTGATCTACGAGGGGTACGATCTGTCCGATGAATATCTGTTCGTCCAGGATGGAAATGGAGATCGGATGTATCTGAACGGATCCTATTCGAACAGAATATCCGATGCGGTCTGGGCGCTGAACGAGAACGAAACTCTGGTGGACGGTGTCTCCTGGGAAGTTTCGGAAAGCGGATCGGTAATAGATCACAATACGATCCTCTTCGAGCCCCAGATGACACTGAGGGCTTTCGGTCGGGAGAGTACGAATGCATTCGGCGGACTCTATATTGACGGAAAGGAAGTGGATTATGACCTGGGCATGGATGAGGTCTACATAACGGAATCGGGAGCTGACCTCCTCGAGGCCGAGGTAGATCATCATCTGACGATCTCATCCGGGATCATCATGAAGAACTATACCGTCAAGGGAATAGTGGATTCCAAGGGAAGGGCGGCATCGTTCTTCAACGGGGATGCCCTTTTCTTCTCCTTTTTGTCCATCTGGACACTTTTCAACATCACTCCTGATCAGGACAGGGAATATGGAAAGGACCGTGATTGGAGCGGTGGTCACTACAATATGCTCTTCGTCTCGAACGAGGGAGGAAGGGTTGATGGCGGAGAACTTTGCCCGGACGTTATCAAGGAACTGGAAGAAGGGGCATTTACCCGGATCGAACATCCGCAGGGAGAGGAGGCAAAACTGGAGTTCATCGATGACAAGAAAACCTCGGTGGATGAGGGAATGGAGGGTATCAGTACCTTCACGAAGATGTTCCTTACGCTGGGATCGTTCACGATCATTGCCGGCATCACATTGATAATCAATATATTCGTCATGCTCTCCGAGGAGAGGAAGGAGGAGATGGGCATCTCCCGGGCGATCGGGATGAAGAGGGGCGACCTGAGGTTGGTCTACCTTTTCGAGGGGACCCTCTATTCACTGCTGTCCTCCTTTGTGGGCGTGATACTGGGTGTCGTTTCCGGTTACGGGATAATCTGGGGCCTTCAGAAGATATTCGACTCCATGGGTGTGGAGATGTTCGATATCCTTGGAGCCTACCGGGTCTCTCCCCTGTCCCTTGTCATATCATTCGTTGCCGGGTTCACCATCACGATCGGGACCACACTGTTCATAACAAGGCGTATCTCCCGTCTCAATATCGTCTCGGCCATAAGGTCCACACCGATCCCGGTGAAGGAATCAAAATTGATCCGCAGCCTCCAGAGGATGCTTGATGTATATGATGAACTCAAGCACCACGGAAATGACACATCCCTTGCAAAGGCCATTGAGTTCCTCTTCACGAATACCACCATCGTTGGTACCATTGCTATCCTGATCGGAGGGCTCTTTGCCTTCTGGGGGATCTCCATGGAGACGTCGTGGAACACCTTCATGGGTCTATCAATGATCCTTATTGGTTTCTCCATGGTCTTAAAGCACTTCCTCGATCAGAGGATCACCTTCAACATCGCTGCGATACTGATCCTCCTCCTCTGGATCGTTCCGATCCCCATGTTCTCGGAATATTCCGGGGACCTCGAGATGTTCATCCTTGCCGGTATCTTCATGGTATCATCCGGCGTCCTCCTGCTCGTCTGGAATACGGATATTATCCTCTGGGTAGTGGAGAGGATCATAACAATGATCGGCATCTCCCCCGCATCGATCAAGATGGCAGTCTCTTATCCCATCAAGAAGAGGTTCAGGACCGGAGTGACCATCTTCATGTTCGCACTCATCATCTTCACGATCACCGGTATGTCCATGATCGTTGAGATATTCAACGTGAACATTGATGAGTTCGAACGAAGTATTGGCGGGGGCTACGATATCATAGGCATCTCCGGGGTGGGGATCAATGATATCGAGACCACGATACAGATAGAAGACCCTGAAAGTTATGAGGATATCAACTGGGACCGATCGGTCTCCCTTTCCATGGGCATCCTTCAGATGGAAGCAGTGGATCCCTTCGGGGACCCTTCGGTTGCTGAATGGACGATCTACCAATGTGCTGGTGTGTCGGACAAGTTCATCGAGAAGAACACATATGGTTTCTCCGATGTCAAATGGGACCTGATCGACGAAGGTGGGAGCAAGGACCATACTGATAGACTCGTCTGGGAATCTCTCAGGGAAGGGGATTTCGTGATCATCGATGGCAGTCAGGCGGGTTCCGGTGGTTTCGGACCACCGGGTGGTTTCGGAAGGGAAGTCGGCGAGGTCATAACTATTCAGTCAATTGATGGGAAGAACCACACCAAGACCATCATCGGTTTCACCGAACAGTTCGGAATATCTGCCGTGTTCATGTACAATGAGAGTGCCCGGGAGGAGTTCGGTGTAACGGAGAAAACGATCCATCTCTTCAAACTGGATGGTGTGGATGACAAGGATGGTTTCTCCAACGATCTGAGACGGTCCATGCTAAAGTACATGATGTACACCGTGATCATCGAGGAGATCGTCCGGGATTTCCTGAAGGTCCAGAACGCATTCTTCGACCTCTTCAACGCATTCCTCTCTCTGGGATTGGTTGTGGGAATAGTCGGACTCGGCATAGTCACACTTCGTTCGGTCTACGAGAGACGTCATGAAATTGGCATGATGCGTGCGATAGGGTTCAAAAAGAGAACTGTCATATGGTCGTTCATCGGCGAATCCGCATTCATTGCAGGTTCCGGTCTGACCATCGGAACACTACTCGGCATCGTTCTGGGTTGGATACTCTGGAGGGATGGGATGAAAGATGCCTTCCCTGAATTCGGGGTTCCCTGGGTGAAGCTACTGGTAATTGTGGGGATCGCCCTCTTCTTCGCATTGGCGTCATCTGTACCTCCTTCCATGAAGGCTGCAGGTGTTGCTCCAGCTGAAGCTTTGAGATACGATTGATCCTGATGCTCGGCACGGACAACATGGAACAGAGATATGGAGATTTGAAAT
>JAYEPK010000245.1:0-3918 GCA_034723935.1 Thermoplasmatota archaeon | reverse complement strand
GGTAGTGCCATATATGTACCGCTCTCTTGAGGAGGTTTCTAAATGGAACACCTTAAGAGAATGAAAAGAGACCATGGAGATATGGGTATCGGGACAATGATCCTTTTCATTGCCATGGTGCTTGTTGCGGCCGTTGCTGCAGCTCTCCTGATTTCCACAGCCGGAGATCTGAACCAGCAGGCCCAGGAGACCGGAAGACTTGCTCAACAGGAAGTATCGTCTGGTTTCCAGGTAGTCGAGGTCTTCGGGATCGATCTTCATGGAGAAAGCGCTGAAGTGACCTCAATATCGACGGTTGCAGATTCAAGCGACAGTCTTGATGGAGCATGGTTCCAGATGGCTGACAATGCCGGATCAGTTGGAGTGTGGATAGATACTGATGATAGCGGAACAGCGGAACCAGCAGGTTCAGGATCTCTTGCTCGATCTATTGAGATAACAACGATTGCGACCGATGATACTGCAGCCACAGTAGCTACAGCTATTGCAGCAATAATAAATGCAGATTCGGAGTTCAGCGCTTCTGCTGTATCCAATCTGATTACAATAACAGATGCGGAAACAGGTACAAGAACAGATGCTGCTGAAGGTGCAAGCACTGGTTTCGCATTCAGTGTGACGAACCAGGGTGCTGCAGTTGAAGGGACCGGAACCGCTGATGATGACATCGATGATCTGTACCTGAAAGTGAAATTGAACGCAGGATCCCAGAAGATCGATATGTCAAACGTTGTGATCGAGATCACCGGAAGGGATTTTGAAAGATCCCTGACCTTTGCGGACTGCGATCCCAATGATAGCGACGATGAGGCGACTTCCACAACATTTGCAATAGAAAAACCCATAGATGGTTCCGCAACCGATGAAAGCGGTGTGATCAAGGACCCCGACGGGCTTTATGTCGTCGGTGGAGACGCGGATGATGACAGTCCGATCGTGAGTCAAGGGACCCTGTTACTGGTTCACATCGATGTCAGTGCGATCGATACTGCAAGTGGATCAAATGATCTTGGACCTCAGGAGATCGTGACCATCAAGATCATCCCAAAGCACGGAACACCCACTGTGGAGGTAATAAACATACCCGAAGCATTGGTCGGGAGCTATGTTAGATTGAAGTAAGGAGGTAATGATAATGAAGAGAATATATAGAAAAAGAAAGGATGAAGAGGGAGATATGGGTATAGGAACCATGATCCTCTTCATAGCAATGGTCCTTGTGGCCGCTGTTGCCGCCGCCTTGCTGATATCAACAGCAGGTGAGCTGAACCAGCAGGCGCAGGAGACCGGTAGACTCTCGCAACAGGAGATCTCTTCGGGATTCATTGTTGTCGAGACGATCGGCAAGGTTGCAGTTGATTACGAGATCTGCGACTGGGGCGGAGGAGATAATGACGGCCTTGCGGTCTTCGCAAGGGATCCGGGTGTCACAGGCATTACAATGGTCTGGGCCCAGGGAGGCGCTGCTATTAGCGTTTCCGGAACTGTCATAACGGTGACCAATGATTTCACAACAGGGGTTACCGCTGCCACACTCGCTTCTCAGATCAATTCCGATCTGGATGCACGTGCACTGATATATGCAAGTTACGAGGGTACTGGTGGAGACAACACTGCCAATTACGTGACGTCGGATTCCACGGGAGACGGCAGCGCGGCCTGGACACTTGCTGGTGGAGAGAATGATTATATCACAGATCTCTTCATCAAGATACGCCTTGCAGCAGGGTCGCCGAAGATCGATCTCGATAATGTCGTTATCGAGGTCACCGGTGAGACCTTTGAAGGCAACATGAAATATGACGGTGATGACACAAATAGTGCAACAGACGGCACAATGAACTATGCATCATCGACGACCTACACCGTGGAAACACCTGAAAGGGACAGTGACTACGACTATGATACGGCCCTGACAGCGAATACTGACTATCCGGCAGAGGGTGATACACGTGGTTGGTACGACGGTGGATCCCAGGGTATCGATAACGGTGGTGTGATCAGGGACCCGGATGGTCTTTTCGGTGATGCGTCTGCAATATCTGGTGGACATATTGTTTCCCAGGGGACTGTTGTGATGCTTCATATCGATATGGATCTCATCGTGGACTCGAATACACGTGATAATGATGGTCTCGGTCCGCAGGATCGGCTCACCATCAAGATCATACCCAAGCATGGTGTGCCAACACTTGAGGAAGTATCTGCCCCTGAGTGTTTCGATAGAACATTCTTGAGGCTTTGAGGAGGTGTACGTGTGACAAGGTCACCCGTATATCTTCTACCCAGAACATCGAAGACAAGCGGAGGTAAGTAAGAAAGAGCGGATGAATAAATGGGGTAAACTCGATGAGGATGTTGGCACTGAAAAGGGACGATCATGGAGAATCGGGAATAGGACAGATGATCCTGTTCATCGCCATGATCCTTGCATCGGCAATCGCAGCAGGCCTGTTCATACAGACCATGTCGGAGATGCAGCAGCAGGCACAGGAGACAGGAGAACAAGCAATGATCGATGTCTCTTCGGGCTTCTCTGTGGTGACCGCCACCGGAGACCGTGACGAGAACGGATCCGGTGACAACAGCGATCACCTGGAGATGATACGCCTGACCGTTGAACTCCATCCGGGCTCCAAACCGTTGGACATGGAGAATGTGGTCATACAGCTCCTGACAGAGTCTGATATGACAGAACTGACCTACAGCACAAGCGCCGACGCATCTCATTTCAGCGCCAGCGAGATTCGCGACCCGGAAGGGACCTGGACTGACTCGAAGAAGATAGTATCTTCGGGAGCTCTGATCCAGGTCACGATAGACCCTGACTACACAGGGCTCGACATTGAAGTGGGACCAGGTGAGATGATGGAGATGAAGATCATACCATTACACGGATCTTCAACTCTGCTCAAGGCGACAACGCCTTCAACCTACGTCTACAGATATGTTGACCTTGCATAGGGCCCTTTCGGGGTTAAGGAGGAAGAAAGATGTCGATACTGGACAAGTTTAAGGAAGCATCCAAAAAAGCCAGCTCCCTTGGCAAGAAAGGATCCAAGAAGGGTTCCAGGTCCGATAAGAAAGGTAAGGTCGGGAAGAAGGTGGTCCGCAAGTCGAAGGACGAGGACGATCTCGACGACCTTATGGATTTCTCGGATCTGGACTCCATGATGTCTGATGACAGTGAGTTGCAGGCCTCCCTGGAAGGGGAAGGCGGTGGCTCGTCTCAGGCGGATTCCGGTCTTGAAAAGAGGGTTGTGGGTCTTGAGGAGAAGATAGTCCAACTGGACGGTTCCATGAAGTCCACAAGATCGAGCGTCAAGAACATGGATGAACGTCTGGCAGAGATGGAGCAGAACATACTGAAGCTCCTCTCGGTCTATGAAGTGGTAAAACGTGATATAAATCCCTTTATTGAAGGAAAGGGGACCTCTTCTGGACTGGGAGATGCTATGGACCCTGCGCTCCTCGATATCGATGGCACGCAGCTCATAAAAACGCCAGACCAGATCGATGATCTGGACCAGATGGACTTTGGTGCTGACATATTACTTCCGGAAGACGCGAATGATGAAATGGTATCTGAGGAAATGCCGACATTGGATGATGATCCCGGCCTCTCCGACATAGATCTCGGTTCCGATATAGATCTCGGTTCCGACGTGGAGATCGGAGAAGAACCCGGGGAACAATCAGAAGAACAACCAGTGCCGGAACCCCCCTCGATACCTGACCAAGAGATCGAAACCCCTGTATCCGAGATAGAAAGAGGTGCTGATATGAGAGAATACAGAGATCCAAGATCCATATCCCCGCCCATGGTCAACAGAGAGCTCAGGGAAGAGGCTCGAGATGGACCGATCCTGGATGAGATCACCTATGATTACCATACGGTGATACTTGTCATGAGATGGA
>JAYEPK010000244.1:0-3929 GCA_034723935.1 Thermoplasmatota archaeon | reverse complement strand
CTGATCGATCTTGACGAAGATCTTGTCCCTGTTCAACACTGAGATGCCTTTGCCGATGTTCTCGATCGTAAGATTAATAATGATCGTACCGAGTGGAGAAATTGATCTCACACGTGATCCAGGGCCCTGAACCGAAGGGTAGATGTCAACTCCATAGGTGATGTAAACACTGTAAACACCTGTTCTATTATGATTACCCTGGAATGTCGGCCAATCCATGGTGCCTCTACATGCAAAGCCACATGTGGAAATGCAGTACACATTTCCAGAGGTATCTCCGACAACCACCTCGAGCTGGCCGTCAAGATCGATGTCTGCAATGACAGGAGAGGAGATCCCGATCTCAGTTCTGGTATCATAGACCCATAGAACATCCTGTTCAGGGCCATCTCCCGGGTAGGGAGCCCCTTCGTCGATCCCATCGGTCGGATCCCCATCCAGCATGAAGATCTTTCCGTCACTCGATGATACAACGATCTCGGCTTCCAGATCCATATTGATATCACATATTGCAGGTGAAGAATATATCGGGGAGCCCGTATCGAAGTTCCATTTCTCAACTCCGTTGCTTGAATTCAAAACCCTGAGGATCGAGTCATATCCTACAGTGATGATATCCGGAGAATAATCCTCTCCGCTATCCCGGATGAGGTTATCGAGGTCCGCTGCGACGGGGGAGCCGAAAAACCCCGATCCTGCAGAATCATTTGCATTCGACCAGACGATCTCGCCATCGGGATCGAACGCACTTCTATTCCCTTTCGAGGAATTCTGTTCACTTCCGTAATTATTCAGGACCATGATCTCCATTTCCCTGTCATCATCCATATTGACGATACATGGAGTAGATGAACTGATATCGGCTCCCGCCTCTCTGATCGACAGATATGTCTCATATTCATCACTTGAGGAATTGTAACCAATGCCCAGGATGTTCAGTGAATGACCGTAACCGCTGAAAACCATCTCCTGTGACCTCTCCTTGCCGGGATCAGGATCCACCGACGTTCCGTTGCTCCGGAAATCACCGTCAAGATCGCTGATGGCAACGGCAGATCCGAGCCCGAAATATTCCTCCCCGAGCCAGTATCGAAAATTCTCTTTTCCCGTTGTATCAAGACAGATGAGACTGCTGGTGCCGTTCTCATGGTCGGCAATGAATACTATCTCCCAATACTCCCTGGAACCGTTGAACTCACCTTCCAGATCCGTTACCGTGACCGGAGAGAATACGGATGAATTGGGAATGGAATAATTCCACTGCTTTTGACCATCGGCTCCTATACAAACGATCTTACCCTTGCCTCCGATAACGATCTCGGGATTTGCTCCAGGGTTGATATCAACGGCTGTCGGAGAGCTGAAGAAGGGAACGGGAGTGATATTGCCTGGTCCTGTCCAGTTCCGCTCACCCAGAGCTTCTATCTCCAGATCCATGTAAGGCTCCGTCCAGAACATCGAACCATCCGGATCAAGGGCAAATATCGATCCGTTCATGGTCGCCACGATGATCTCGAGGTCACCATCGTTGTTCAGATCGCATAGTTCCGGTGTGGATATCGAGGTTCTGTTGTGCTCCCCCAGATATGTCTTCCATTCAAGCTGCCCGCCTCCATACCATATCTCCATGTCCTTGACACCGCTGGTTCCGGAAAACCCCGATCCCTCGCCACCAAATACGGGGAGCATAATAAGTAACAAGGATATGGAAATGACCTTGGGGATGCTCATCTTCCTTTCCATGCATTGAAATGGTTCCAACAACCTATAATATTTTTCTTGTACACAAATTGAAACCTTCAAAAAATATAGATAACCGGTCCAGGAATATACGCACATGGTTCCGGACGGGAGCATCAAGTTGAGGATCGGGTCTATTCTTGCAACATCCATCGGTCCTTTACTGCTCATGCTGGACCTTTTCGCCGTCGTAATGGGAAAAGGGAATATCGTTTTCGGTTTCGGACCCTTCGGGAGCACCTTCCCGTCCCCTGTCGGGATAATCGGTCTTGTAATTTGGCTCCTCGGAGCCTCATTTCTGATATCACGCAGGATCAACAGATCAAGAAAGAGATCCGCAAAGGCAAGACCAGTGTTCCTGAAGGGTAGAACAGGGATCAGATGTTACAACTGTAAGAGATGGATAGATGCTTCAGGGGTCGGATACCAGGAAATGATCACCTGTGAATGCGGTACCAATTACAATATGTTCCAGGAGGGTCCCTGGGATAATGGGATCAAGGAGAAAGGATCCGGATCCTCTTCAGCATCTCGGAAGCTGAAAGAGAATGGCCGATCTCGGAAAAGGTCCGCTCCCCTGCCTCGCCGCAAATGAAGGATCCAAGACATCCCGAATCGAACGGATCCATGCCAAGGGACATGAGACCTGCACAGAGCCCTGACAGGATATCTCCTGTCCCGCCGACGCTCATCTGCGGAACCCCCGTTCTGTTATACCTGACGAGCAGTTTTCCGGAAGAACTCGAAACTGAAATGTGATCGGCAAGCGAATGGTCCGCACCTGTCGCAATGAGGTCCACGGGACCCTTCCCCAGAACAACAGCACCGGTATCATGGACGAGCTTTGAAACAAGATCGATGGGGCCTTGCTCCCATTTGACTATCCCGTGGACCTGAGCTTCGGGTGGCCTGTAATTGTCAAATCCTCCGTACCACGCATCAATAATACGTTTCAGCTCCCCTCTGTGGGGTGTCAGCAGGACATCACTTCCGGAGCACCGGATCGGCTCCCCTATCTCGGAAAGTGCGGTCAGTCCGTCGGCATCGACAACGATCTTCTTCCCCTTCTCAACAGCAAGGTCGAATAAGGATCTGAGCGTATAAAGTGCCGATCTCGACCTTCCGGCACCGGGCCCAAGAAGCACACAATGGCTCCAGTCAAGCAGTTCACCTATCTCCTTTTGCACTTCGGGACCAAGCGAATAGGGATCCAATGTGTCAAGCCGTTCAACTATCAGGTCCGTGGAAAAAGTTGAAACAGCATCCGCGATCCCCCCCGGGACAGCCAATCTGATCAGATCAGCACCTGCCCTGGATGCTCCCATCGCTGAAAGGACAGGGGCTCCGATGAACGGACCACCCCCGATTATCAGGACCCGCCCGACCTCTCCCTTCTTTGAATACCCAGCCTTTTTGGGATATCTCAGAAGATCTCCCGGTCCGACCTGGACAGAGGCTTCAATCGGGATGCCGATGTTCTTGACCGATATCTCACCGCATTCGGGAAGAGGTTTGCTTTCTATCATCATCCCCTCCTTGACATCATGGAACGTAACGGTCACATCCGCCCTGAAGCAGTCATCATATCCCAGACCGGTAGGTGAATCAACCGCTACCTTCAATGCATTCGCGGAATTCATTGCCCTTATCATGCCTGCAAACTTCCCTCTTGGAGCTCCCGATGAACCGGCGCCCAGAAGTCCGTCCACGATAACCGCACAACCATTCAGTTCTTTACGTATCTCTTCCTCTGCGTCCCTGCTCTTCATGACATGTACACTAACCTCGTCTGGAAGGTCATCGTATGCTTTTTCAGCCAACTGAGATCTGGTCTTCGAAGGAGAGAACGAGAGGATCACCTTGACCTCTGTCCCGTTCTTGAAAAGATGTCTGGCAGCAACACAGCTGTCGCCTCCGTTATTTCCGGGACCCACCACGACAGCAATGGTTCCCTTTCCGTCATACCTACGAAGTATCTCATCCGCAAGTGCACTTCCAGCGGACCCCATCAGATCGGAAACCTCTATACCAAGGTATTCGCTGTTGAGGTCCAGAATAGAAACATCAGCAGGAGATATCATCATCTATCACTCCAGTTCCTCGACCTCCACAACCTCGAACTTCTTCTCCTCCCCGGAGCTTTTGTTCTCCCCCAGTATGCTGGAGAGTACATCGTCAGCTTCCTTCAG
>JAYEPK010000243.1:0-15536 GCA_034723935.1 Thermoplasmatota archaeon | reverse complement strand
ACCTTTACAAGCTGGAGATCGTAAATGGATGTCAGATATCTCCCGACGGATCGAATGTCGCATTCTCTGTCCAGAGGGTCGATAGAACGAAGGAAAAGAAGTACTCGAGCATCTACCTGGTACCCATATCCCGGGGAAAACCAAGGCAGTTCACCTTCGGGGATCAAACAGACCATTCTCCCCGCTGGTCCCCTGATGGAAAATATATTTCCTTTCTCTCCGACCGCAGGGATGAAAAGCAGTTCCAGCTCTACCGGATCCCTCTGAATGGTGGTGAGGCAATGCCTCTAACGGACCTCAAGGGAACATTCTCTTCATTCCAATGGTCCCCGGATGGGAAGAGTATCGCGTTCTCCTTCAGGAAGAAGGACCAGGAGGCCCTTGACAGGGAACAGGATCCGAAGAAGAAGGAATTGGGTGTTGTATACCGGCATTACGATAAGGTGTTCTACAAATCCGACGGGGAAGGATTCCATGCCAAGGAACATTTTCACGTATACATAGCAAATGTCGGGACGGGAAAGGTCCGGCAGATCACCCAGGGCTCCTCTGATGAGATGGACCCGACCTGGTCTCCGGATGGCAGGTCGATAGCATACCTCTCGAACAGAGCCCCGGATCCCGGGCTTGATCATTACCTAACCGATGTTTACACATACGATCTGAAAAAGAAGAAGGAGAGGGCGCTCGATTTGCCGGAGGGCGAAAAAGCGTTCCCAAGGTTCTCTCCTGATGGCAAGTGGATCTCTTATTCAGGAAGGATAGGCCCGGGGAAATGGTGGAGGGCGACGGAACTCTTCATCACGAGATCAGATGGAAAGGGGGAGCCATTCTGCTTAACGAAGGATCAAGATATCACCCTTGACAATCTCACACTCAACGACGTTCAGGCCCATCCGGCAACCTCCCCTCCCACATGGTCTTCCGATGGGAGCTTCATCTATTTCCAGACCTCTGAAAAAGGAAGGACGAAGCTGGCCTACATTGATGTCAAGGAGGATGGACATCCCATTTACTATTTAGTTGACGAGGATGCGGTCGTTGGAGAGTTCTCTCTTGATGGAGATGGTCAAAGGATAGCATTCCACCGCATGGACATGACGGACCCTGGGAATATCTGGGTGATCGACACGGAGAAAGAGAGGTGGAACAAGGTAACCTCCTTCAACGAGCTTATCACCAGGGTCTCTTCCACATTCGATATTCGGGAGACATGGATCAAGACAGAGGACGGGACCGATATCCAGGGATGGATAATGACACCTCCCGGATCAGAGGGTAAGAAGAAGCTCCCATCGATACTGGAGATCCACGGCGGTCCAATGGCACAGTACGGGTTCACGTTCATGCACGAGTTCTTCTACCTGGCGTCCAGGGGATATGTCGTTCATTTCTGCAATCCAAGAGGAAGCAAGGGTTACGGCGAAGGGTTTACGAGCTCTATATGGAAGGTGTGGGGGACGGTGGATTACGATGATGTCATGGCCTGGACGGACCATATATCAAAGGTCCCGTATATCGATAACAAGAGGATGTGCGTGACGGGTGGAAGCTATGGTGGATACATGACGAACCTGATCATCGGAAGGTCCGACAGGTTCAAGGCGGCAGTATCCCAGCGCTCAGTGTCCAATCTGATATCGATGTGGGGTTCATCGGACCTGAACTGGGTCTTCCAGGAGGAGTTTGCCGAGGTTCCTCCCTGGGAGGACCTGGAAAGGTACTGGAACCAGTCTCCGATGAAGTTCATAAAGGATGCAAAGACCCCAACTCTGATCATACATTCGGAGAACGATATGAGATGTGACATAGAGCAGGGGGAGCAGATCTATGTCGCGCTCAAGAAGCTGGGTGTGGAAACGGAGTTCCTGCGTTTCCCCGACGAACCTCACGGGCTTTCGAGAATGGGGAGGACCGATAGAAGGGTGGTGAGACTCCAGCATATTTTCGGCTGGTTCGATCGTTTCATCAGAAAATGAACCCCCCCTCAGTAACTCTTTTAAGAGGGCCGTCAGTTATATGATACATTACAGGAGGGAAAAAATGAGGTATTCAGCCTTTTTAAGTGCTTTTATTTTGTTGATGTTGGTCCTTACGGCAATGCCAATCCTCGGAGGTTCAGCCGAGGTTGAGGGTGTTCTACCAACGAGGGCAGATGAAGAGGAATACATGTTGAGGAGCGATACTCAATTCTATCCTGGGGAGCTCAGGAATGATAAGTATGCAGATGTCAACGGCGACGGGATGCTGGACGCCATCATCATCTCCCGGGAGAGGGTTGGATCTGACAATCTGTATCATCTTCATATCATCTCCCTGAACGACGGTCTCCTTCTTTTCAACCACACGTTCAACCTGACCGATGGAGGATATGTGGACCTTATAGAAGTTGACGGCGATCCACTGCCGGAGCTAATGGTCCAGGAGAGAAGGCACCGTCAGAACAGGGGGCGCCTCTTTATACTGGACCCGCCCACCTACGAGATCCTTTTCGATACAGGTTATATTGATGGATATTTCTCGGGGGAGGTCATCGGTGATGAGTTCTTTTTGACCGTATACAACGATCCTTACTCATACACACCCGACAGAGATACATGGTTTGCAGCATATTCACTTTCGAACTGGACAATGGTCTGGAGGACCATGAGGTTCCCCAGAGCTTCCGGGGTACATTTGGATCTGGACAAAGATGGGATCAGGGAATATATTTTCTATGCAACATGGGTTGATCCGGTACCGGACAAAGCGCATCTCTACTTCATAGATCTCGATGCCCATGAAGTGACCCTGAACTCCACCGATATGGAACATATGACCTACTACGGAGTAGGCAAGTCCTCTATTGGATACCATGACCTTGATAATGATGGTTTTTACGAAGCAGTTGCGGTCGCACACTGGTCGACCAATGACACCTGCAAGGTGTTCCTGTATTCAGCTTCCACGAACACGACCAGATGGGTATCCGAAGATCTGGGAAATTATGCTCTCCGGGAGCAGGTGGTATATGGAGACATCAACGATGATGGGATAGAGGAGATAATGCTGATCCTGTCCGATCCGGGAAATGAGAGGATTTCGAAGTTCGTCGTTCTTGACCCATTGACAGGTGAGATCCTGGTAGAGGAACAGGTGAACGAGAGGTTCCATCAAAGCTGTATATTCATCGAGGATATCAACGGTGACGGGAACACGGACCTCCTTTTCTACAATTACACCGAATATAATGGAGGCCGATTTACGGTTAGGCTCGTGGAACCGTCGAAGTCCTGGAGTATGGCCTACAACATATCGATTCCCGATATGAGGAGTTTCTATGTGTCCGATACTGATAATGACAACATACCGGAGATCCTGGTCGTTGGAAGAGGTGCTGTCTTCGGAAAGACCAAGATGGATCTGCGCAGGTATGATCCTGCCGACATGCATCTTGCATTCTCCATAGGTGATTTCGATATGGGACCGGAAGGTTCCTACGCATGGTCCAAGGTATATGCAGGAGGATCCAGGACCATAAGCGGGATAGAGGTGAATTACAGGAACCCGGGAGGTGGTAACTATTCACGTCTTCACTTCATGAACACAACGACCGGAGTTATGGAATACAGCTCTCCATTCATATATGGAGAGACCTCGAATGATATTCGCTGGAACTACCACCCATTCGATGGGGATCAATATCCCGATCTCCTTATAGCCTGTGAATGGATGGATACCGACGATCCTTCAACCCGGCTGAACCTGACCGTTCTGGACGGAGAGACATTCGATCCCATCTGGCAGGATGGACCTTATCTTGACCCTGCCTACTGGCAATGTCATAATTTTTCCCTCGGAAAAGAGAAGGATATCCGTGAGCTGTATGTCAAGTATTCATTTGAAGGAGAGGATCGTTACAACTATACTCTGTTCGAAGTTACAGGGGATGCCCTGGATGTGGTCTATACAGTAAGTGATAATGTAACCCATGATTTCTCAGCAACAGATATTGAAATGGATGGTGAATACGAGATCAAGGATATTCATGCCAGGAACAGAACGGTGAACATATCTTACTACCGGACAGGTCCGGGTATGGAGCTTTCTTTCAAGAAATCCTTCGAGCTCGAGGGTGATTACGCCTACGGCAGTGCATTCGATGCTGCAGGAGACGGGGATGCGGTCCTGATCTATCGATCGGGTAGAGATCCCTACAAAGTACATTACATCGATCCGACCGATTTCAGCGAGATAACTGTCCTCGAATATGATCAATACAATAAGTTCAGGCTGGACCCGGACAGGGATATGGTCGAAGAGGATATCTGGTGCTTCAAACATGATCTGGGATCCGATGGATATTCCAATATAACGTTCGTGGACCTGGAGACCGGTCTGGTCGAATGGGAGCTGAGAGAGGTAAATTACTCTGTGAAGATAGAGATCATGGATATCGACAACGACAGAAGGAACGAAATGATCTTTATCAAGTGCAGATACTGGGAAAATCCCTACAGTTTCGGTATATCCGTATACAACGTCAGTACAGACCTACCTCCGGACCCACTTGCACCATTGAACGATCAGGACATGTTAGAGGATGGTCCGTCCGTGATAATTGACCTCGATGACCATTTCACTGATGAAGATGATCCGCTGACGTTCAGCATAGAGGATCCGGATTCTGTTATCGAGTGGAATATCGATACCGGTACCAATGAGCTCGAACTGAAACCGGCACCGGATATGAACGGCGTCCATATTCTGATACTTCATGTGATGGACGCATTCTGGGACGTTCCCTGCGAGTTCACGGTCAACATCACTCCGGTGAACGATGCACCGGTCCTTCTCAACGTATCCGGTTATGAGTATGATAACGGCTCCGTGATAGTGCCTGTTGACCAGGAGCAGGAGAACCTTCTGCAGATCAACGCCTTCGATATCGATGGGGATGAATTGACATATTCACTTGCAGGTGAACAGGAAAGGGCCGGTATCAACTCAACATCCGGTCTTTTAGGTTTTACTCCCGAGGTCGAAGACGGCATATCCTCCCTCATTTGGGTCAATATCACAGACGGCCAGGAGACGATCACCATCAATATCACGACAGTGAACCGGAGGGCCTCCCATGCTCCTTTCAACGTGAGCATCACTTCTCCATCGAATGGAACCTCCTCCTTTGGAACCTGGACCTTTGAAGGTACGGCGGATGATGTGGATATCCCATGGGGTGATACGCTTACCTTCAACTGGAGTTCCGATCTCGATGGTTATCTCGGAGAAGGTAGAGAATTGACAGTTCCAGGTCTGTCCCCCGGACCCCATGTGATCTCATTGAACGTGTCCGACACCGACGGTTTCAACATCATCGTTTCGATCGAGATAGAGGTCCTGCCATGGGCATCATTTGAGAACCTGACGGGTATGGAACCCACAGCTAACCTTTCTCTGGAGATGAATTCATGCACGGTCGATGCACATTTCGAGATCATCAATGGTTCTACATATGCGACCTATGATGTATCGATAAACGGAACCGGAGGCCCTGACCTCCAAATGGTCATGCTCTATATCGAGTTGCCCGGTGGTGTGTACATGCCGTATGATCCGGTAATGGAAGGACAAGCGACCGCTTCTATTAACGGAACCAACTGGGAATATAAAATAGAATATACTATCCAGCTTCCGGGGAGCGACCATTCCGAAGGCTTCCTTATGACCATACAGTTCGATATGGCTGCAGTGGGATGGAACTCAAAAGGACTCTTCGATATCGCCTGTAAGGAAGCTGACATGACCTATTCCATTGATAACGGATGGGTAGATGATGATGATACGGGGGACGACGATACTTCCGATGATGACGATGATACGAGGAACACCGAAGGGATGGGTTTTCTCGGTATGTTGATAGGCATCATCCTGGTTCTCATACTGATCGGTATCATCGCTTTCATCCTGGTGCAGAGGTCCAAAGGAGCAAAGAAGGACGAGATCGACGGAGTAGAGGAATAGGGCTCCGGTCTCAAGAACACGTCATGGTTTAATAGGACCTTATGCGATCGGAGGCTTGACATGAGAAGATGGAGCTTCATAACAGCCGCAGGTGCACTGCTACTTGCCTTGACCCTCCTGAACCTTCACGTACCCGTAAATGGTCAGGAGCCCCATCTCATCAGGAACGAAGGCCTCGAATACCCGGAGCAGACGAGGGTGGACCTCTCCATGGTATATGATGTCGATATTTTCGGAGGTTCCGCTGATACGCTGATCGTGTACCGATCGCTACCTTGTGATATCTCCATCACGGATAACAGCAAGGAGAAGGTCCTGCAGCATGTCACCTCGGTCTCCGTTTCCCCAGGGATACCAGAAGAGCTTCCAGACCAAAATGATGTAAAGAACCAATTCTTCAAATGGGAATTCAGGGATCAAAAGGATGACCTGCACCTCACATGCAACATCTCGATAACATCGAACGTACATGAATGGAAGATGGACAAAGATGACGTGGATACGATCGATAACATGCCTCTTTCCTACCGGAACAGGTACCTGGGTGATCAATGGCCGGTGCTGATGGAAGAGAATCCCAGGATCATCTCCCCCGTAACGGGAGAGACCGGGTCCTACAGGTACCACCCCGGCGATCCTGACATCTCTGCACTCAGCCTGGAGATAATCGGTAAGGAGACAAATGTCCTCTCTGCTGTTGAGATGATCTATTCATGGATGGTCGACAACATACGGATATCAACGGACCAGGAGAGGTCCGGCAACTTGGAGAACTTCGGCCCCTATCCAAGATCTCCCGGGGTCACTCTTGAATACGGTCATGGTTCCTCCGTGGATATGTCCCTATTGATGGCCTCTATCCTGAGAGCTGCCGGTATCCCTGCATGGATGGTCTTCGGAACCGCTTACAACGTTGCAAAGGACAGGGTGGAAGAAGGGGGGTGGCTTCAGGTTCCGATCCCCATGAAGGATGGAGGTCCGGAGATCGTCGAGATCGCTCTCATGGATCATGAATTATTTTTCCACAGTCCATACAGGTACACCTTCTGGACAGACACCGGTGAGATAATGGAAAGGGACGGGGAGCAGGTCCACAACCTCAAGTTCTACATTGAACACCATACTTTCAAAAAGAGCCCGTTCGTGCAGATCCAGGTCACTCCATCCGTGGAGGTCACAGGTTACCATGAAAGCGGGAGTTACATAGTAGGTGGATCGAGTGGGGATAGCTTTCCATTTGTATATGTCGCTCTCACTGCTGTCAGCGTTATTGTTGTTGGGATCGTTACCATCCTGCTTCTGGTATATTTGATGAAAAGAAAGGAGAGACAGGCGGAAAAATAGTATTTCCAGACTATTCCGCAAGGGTGAAAAGCTGGTCATCCTCGCCAACATCGAAGAGTCCGAGCCTGGCTCCTGCATCCAGCCATCCGTGGGCATAGTTGACCGCACCGTAAGCAAGCACGTAATTCCCATCCTTTGAAAATGCCTTTGCGTCCTCGAAATAGGACATTGCCATGGCCAGGAAGTCATTTGCAAGCTTGTTGAAGTGACTTTTTGGAGGTGAGGCGATCTTGATCTTGTTGATAGCCCTCCCCGTAGTGTCCAGGTATTTTTTCATCCTCTCGTCGGTGATCTCCCTCACAATTTCCATGTTCCTACCCACTCTTAAATATATCTTCGAACATAATATAGTTATCCTTTTAATCCTCACTTTATTCTACGTTTTATGTCGGAAAGGATATCCACGGATCCTCCTCCGTGTTTCGTTGCCCTGGTCCTTATCTCGACCATAACGGGTACCGATAGGTTTCCTCCGACGATGATGGCAACTGCCACGGGCAGGTTCTGGATCTCATCTGTCATTCTCGAGTTCAACCCCTCGAACGATGCCGTGACGGCCTTGAGATCGTTCGGGTTGGTGACCTTCAGTATCATCTGGGTCCCGCATTGAGAGAGGACGTTCTTGTCAACCTTGGCAGGTCTCTGGGTGACTATCGTCAATCCGAGACCGAACTTCCTCCCCTCTGATGCTATTGTCCTCAATATCGGTGATGTGATAGCCGGACCCGATTGAGGGCAGAAATTATGGGCTTCCTCCACTATCAGCATGAACGGTGGAATGGTGCCTTCCTTTCTCGAGGCGAACAGCCTCTTCAGAAGAGCGGCAACTCCCGCCTGCTGCTGGTCCAGGGCAACATCCTTCAGATCGATCACCGTGACCTTTCCCGGGACTACGATATCGACCAGAGGTGTGGGGGGGTTCTTGAAGACGTTCATCCTTGAGAGGTGTTCAAGTCCCGTCAGTATGTTCCATTTTGCGGGATGGTTCTCCACCTGGACAGATGCTGAAAGATCGTACAGCTCCCAATCATCTCCCAGGATCTCTTTGACCTTGTCCAGTGCATTGTAAAGAACCGATGTTCCAGATCCAATGTTCCGTGTTCCCATCAGTTCCAGGATATCCTCTGCCCCGAGCTTTCTGAGGTCAACCCCCAGCCCGGGTGCCTCCTTTCCATCTCCCCGGAAAGAGAACTCCACCATGCGCTTCCCGAGTCCTTTCGGAGAAACTCCGTATCTTCCCATTCTTCTGTAATCCTCATCGTCTATGTTTGGGCCTATCATCGATCTGTATTCGCCGTGAAGGTCCAGGATCACAACGGGAATGTCCAGCTTGTTGAGCTCCTCCGCCACGACACCGCAGGCATAGGATTTTCCGGATCCGCTCTTTGCGATTATCGAGAAATGCTTCTGGACAAGTTCGGTTGCAGACAGGACCACTTCCGCATCCGAGTTCGGTATCTTTCCAATGTAGACCCCATCCTTTCTGGATATCTTCAGTCCGAGAGTGCGGGATAGGTTTTCCTCCATGGGCCTGTAAACTTTGGTTGAAGGCAGGATCGGTGTGAGCGGCCTGCAGAGAACACCTCTCTCGTTGCGGTATCCTATCAGGGAAACGTGCCCGACCCTCTCGTAGGATATCTCGAGCTTCTTTCCCAGGTACTTCATGATGGCTCCCTCGTGGTCCAGATCGGACCTGAGCTCGACCATTGTTATTACTCCGATGATCTGTCCGTGTTTGGGGTGATGGACCTCCACGTGATCGAGCTCCCTGAGGTTGGTGTCCAGGAGCACACATTTGAAACTTGTCGATCCCACATTTCCGAAGACAAGACCGGCAGGCTCCTCATCCCTCTCCGGGCCTGTATCCTCGATCAGCTCTTTCTTTCTTCTTTGCATCACGGCTCTCCATCTAACATCTTCAACAGAACATATTTAACCTTAACAGTGAGGTTGCCAAATGTTGTATGTTCGTGAACGTTAGTTATATTTACAACGAACAATATGCAAAACCATGGCAAAGAAGCTCAAGAGGAGTTCAAGTGACAAAGTACTGATGGGTGTTTGCGGTGGGCTGGGTGAGAATATGGATATCGATCCCAATATCATAAGGCTTATCTGGGTGCTCGGGACCCTTTTCTCGGCAATGTTCCTTGGTGTGATAGCATATTTCGTGATGGGAGCCTTACTTGAAGAGGATTAGGGCTCTGTTCCGTAAAGCACTGGACCTCGGAGGATCAGAACATGAGATTTGCCAGGGTAGGAGACAGGATATACACTCTTGACAGGATGGGCGGGATCCCGGTCTACGGCGAGAAGATGATCGAGATCGATGGTAAGAAATTCCGAGAGTGGATCCCCTGGAGGTCCAAGCTCGGAGCGCTTCTCAAGATAGGCGAGCTCCCATTCGACCTCGATGGTGATATTCTGTACCTTGGTGCAGCCCAGGGGACCACGGTCTCACATATCTCGGACATGTTGGAACAGGGGACGATCTTTGCTGTCGAGTTCTCGAGGGCCCCTTTCAACAAGTTGATGAAGATAGCCAGACAGAGAAAGAACATTGTACCCATCCTTGAAGATGCCTTCCATCCGGAGAAATACAGGAGCCAGGTACCGAAAGTTGACATGCTCTATCAGGACGTTTCCCAGAAGGACCAGCTTGGTCTTTTCAGGAAGAATGCGGAGATGTTCCTGAGGGATAATGGAAACGGTATCATCATGGTGAAGGCACGCTCCATAGATGTAACGGCAAGACCGGGGGATGTGTTCGATGAGTTCAGGAAAGGACTTGTCTCATACGGATATAAGGTGCTGGACGTTATCGATATGGAACCATTTCAGAAGGACCATTCGGCCTTTGTAGTGGAGAAATGATACATTGGCACATTCCGACATTGGAAAGTATTAAAATAGGTCTTTTCATTCAGAGCTCCATGGTCAGAGTTGTTCCTTTCAAAGCATACAGATATGATGAGAGCAAGGTTGGAGATCATGAAAAGGTCGTCGCCCCTCCCTATGATGTGATAAAGGGGAAGAAGGTAGAGGAGATCCAGTCCCTCTCGCCCTACAATATTGCATGGATCACCAAGAACAGGTCCACAGAGAGCGACACCCCGGGGAACAACCAGTATACGAGAGCCAGGGACATTCTCGGCAAGTGCATCGCCGATGGTGCCCTGAAACAGGATGATAAGGAATGCTTCTACGTTTACGGTCAGGATTTCAAGGTCGGGGAGCGGGAACTGTTCAGGTACGGTTTCATCGGACTTCTGGAGCTTCAGGAATTTGCAAGGGAAGCATCCGGCGATGGAACATTCGCCGGGGTTCTCCAGCATGAGGAAACGCTTCCCAAGGACATCGAGGACAGGCTCAATCTCTCCAGGAACACAATGGCCCAGTTCGGGCAGATCTTTGTCATATATCCGGATCATGAAGGAAGGGTGGATGCGGTCCTTGAGAGGTCAATGAAGGGTATACCCGTCATGGATGCGACCGACTCCGGAAGTATCAGACACAGGTTGTGGAAAGTGGACGGGATCGAAGACAAGAAGGAGATCGAGGATGCAATGGAGGACAAGTTCTGTATCATTGCGGACGGCCACCACAGGTACAAGACGGCCCTTGCGCTTCAGAAGGAGAATCCCGATCTCGATACTGCAAGGTTCAGAATGCTTACCTTCGTGAACATGTCAAATCCTGGTCTTGTGATACTTCCGACACACCGGCTCGTTCAGAACCTTGAGGATTTCGATGGGAAAAAGCTCCTTGATGGTATGAAGGAGAACTTCCTCGTGAAGGACTTCGGGACCAGGGATGAGATGTTCCGGGAAATGGACGAGCTGTTCAAGCAGGGCAGGCACGGCTTCGGTCTTTACATGAACGATGGAAGATACTATTCAATGGAGCTCACCGATCCTTCGCCTATGGACACTCTGAGGGCGGATGCATCAAAGGAGCTCAAAGAACTTGATGTTGCGATCCTGCATTCAATGATCCTTGACAGTGTTCTTGGTATAGACAAGGAAAAACTTCTGCATGGAACGATGACCGGTGGTGGGTACGTGGTGTACATCAAGGGAATAGGAGATGCAGTTGATGGATCGATAGCTGCAGTGAACGAGGGCGCACAGGCCGTTCTCTTCATGAACCCCACAAGGAGCCAGGAAGTGGAGGCAGTGTCCAAGAACTTCGAGTGTATGCCCCAGAAATCGACCTTCTTCCATCCCAAGATATGGACAGGTTTCACGATCAACAAGCTCAAATAGACGCGAGGTGAAAAGATGACCAAAAGAGTATACAATTTCTATCCGGGCCCTGCGACCCTACCGCTTCCGATCCTCGAGAAGGCGCAGGAAGAATTCCTTGATTTTGCCGGGACCGGCATGTCCGTTCTGGAGATCTCCCACAGATCTAAGGAATACGATAAGGTGCACCAGGAATCCATGTCCCTGGTAAAAGAGCTCATGGGGCTAAAGGACGACAGGAAGGTGCTCTGGCTTCAGGGAGGTGCGTCCTCACAGTTCTACATGGCACCTCTGAACCTGCAGGTGCCGGGCAAGAAGGTCCAGTATGTTCATACAGGAGCCTGGTCCAAGAAGGCGATCAAGGAAGCCAAATTCTACGGTGATGTTGAAGTTGTCGCCTCCTCGGAAGAGGACAGCTTCAAATACGTACCGCAGGACGTGGAATTCAGCGATGATATAGCTTATGCCCACATTACCGGTAACAACACCATCTACGGGACCGAATGGCACTACATGCCCAGGATCTCGGATGATGTACCACTTGTCGTTGACATGTCGTCCAATCTATTTGACAAGCAGATGGACCTGAACAGGTTCGCAGTGATCTATGCAGGAGCCCAGAAGAATCTCGGTCCTGCCGGTGTCACGCTGGTGGTGGTCAGGGAGGACCTGCTGGAGAGGGTTCCGGAGAACACCCCGACCATGCAGAAATGGTCCACCCATGTGAAGAAGGATTCCCTTTTCAACACCGGTCCCGTGTTCCCGATCTACATGTGCTACCTTTCACTGAAATACTTGAAGGAGAACGGCGGTGTAAAAGCTGTAGAGGCGAAGAACAGGGAAAAGGCAAAGCTTCTCTATGATCTCATTGACGGATCCGGTGGCTTTTTCAAGGGCCATGCAAGGGAGGATTCCAGATCGCTCATGAACGTGACCTTCAATCTGCCAGACCCCGAGCTCGAGGCTAAGTGTGTCGCTGAGGGAAAGGATCGGGACCTGGTCGGTCTCAAGGGTCACAGGTCAGTTGGAGGTATGAGAGCTTCCATCTACAATGCAATGAACATGGATGGGGTCAAGAGCCTTGTTGAGTTCCTGAAAGAGTTCCAGGACAATAATCAGTAACTCTTTTAATGAAAGATCGGAGCCCGATCAATAGCATCGGGCTCCATATTAGTTCATTTATCTTCTCTCAATTGTTCGGCATATTGACCTGAGGTTTATCAGATTCAGCTGCCGGAGCAGCCATGAATCCGTTCTGTTCTGGAGTCATCGGGGGAGCAGCGTTGAGCTGAGGAGCACTCTGTGGTGCGGTCGCCGGAGCTGAAGAGGGAGCTACCGTGGGTGTGGAGAGCTGAGGTTGTTTTATTTCCTGTACCGGTGACTCTGGAAGCATCGGCTTTTCAATCTGTGGCTTCGGCATCTCCATCGGAACAGCCTTCTTCGGCCTTTCCTTCTCTTCGGATGCCTTCTCCTCTTTTATTTCCGCCTCTTCCTTCTTCTTCCCCTTCAGGACAAAAGCAAGTATCAGCGCTATCAGGGCAAGTATCAGTGCTATTATCCCGACGATGCCGCCGAAGTTCTCCAGTATCATCTCCTCTTCCATTGTCTCGATCGTCGCACCATTTGCCATCTCACCCGTGTCATAGAGGGTGGAAGTGGCCCTGGCTGTGATCGAATGCTTCCCCTCTGCCTTCATGGTGGCAGAGATGGTAATGATCCCGTTCGCGGGAACGGTAACTCCCGTTTCCGAATAGATCTCCTCACCATCATCATAGAGCTTTACAGTGACATCTTCCGCCTGGGAATCTCCGAAATTGGAGATCGCCACCATGACCGCGACCTTCTCTCCGGGAAGCGGGTTGTAGTTCGAGAAGGTGAGCTGTGAGGGGTCGATGCTGAGTATCGCTCCAGCAAGTGTGACATTTATGGTCTTCGATGTCTCCTGGTCCAGAGCATCAGTTCCCGTGACCTTCAGGATGTATTCTCCCCCTGATATGCCGGATGGGGCCCATGTTGCAAGGATGCCTGATATCGAGGATGTGGTCTGTTCTGGAATTATCGCCGTCCATTCCTCAACGCCCGGCCTCTTGTATTCGACCCTGTAGCTTGAAAGGTGCTCGTCGGAGATGGATCCGGTTATCTGCGTGAGGCCCGAGATACGATCGCTTTCAGCGGGATACAATATGGTCACAACGGGTTCATTGTGGTCTATGGACCCGGATGTGGCAACACCTATGTTCCCTCCCTTATCGTGTCCTCTCACCAGGAACTCGGTAGAGTCCGATGGATCGGCGTTCATCGGGTAGGACCACTGATCCATCACAGTGGTGCATTCTTTCCAGGTCTGCCCCCTGTCAAAGGAGACCTCTACCTTCCCCACACCACACCCTGTGTCCTTGACAAGGCCTTTGAGGTACATGTCGGTCCCACCGAACACTCCTCTGTTATCAATGGTAACAAGCGGTCCGTTCACATCCATCGTGGTCATCTCGGCATCTGAAGGCTCCGATGCCCAGCCGAGTCCGTCCCTTGACACTACCTTGAAATAATAGGTCATGTCGGCCAGGAGCCCGGTCACCTCGATGTCCTCTGACATGGTCCATGCGGTGAACATTATCGGTTCTCCGGTCTCGTTCTCCAGCACCAGGACCTGGTATTCCATATCTCCTGCTGCCATGTCGACCGAGGGGGCCCAGGAAACGTGTACACTTGTTCCTCCAGAGTAGACCGGGAGTTCGTGCAGTATGGGAACACTTGGAGCGGTCGTGTCCACGATGATCCTTACAGCATTTCCGAAGGAGGACATCTGATCGAACCGGTCCCTTGATCTCACCCTGACGTAATATTCTCCGTCCGGAAGGGGTTCTTTCACCTCTTCGCCTGCTCTTGTTGCCGCCGGGAGATCGCTGACCTGATAGTTTGTTCCGGTCAGCCATGAAGATTCTGTAATATCTTCGGTGAATACGACGTTCGATGCCCACTGGACCTGATATTCGACCTCTTCACCGCTCGCATCTGAACTTGGCCCCCATTCAACTCTGAACAGACCTGTGGGTTGGAGTGTATCTATCGGTAGAAAGCTTGGCGTGTCAGGCCCTCTGTTATCCTGTATCGAACTTACCATGGCGCTCTCTATCCTGTTACCAGCCCTATCATAGGCTGTTACCTTGTAATGGTATGTAGTGCCGTCCGAGAGTCCGGGGATCTCGAACTCGGTATCTGTTGTGTGGGCCGAGAAGGCAAGGCCGACCATGTCCGCACCCGTGTAGACCTCGATCAGATAATGATCCAATCCCGAAAGCGCATCTGTTGATTCGGACCAGGTTAGCGTTGTCGTCCTGCCTCCGGTATGGGTCTCAAGTGGTACGATCACCGGCTGGGTCGGAGGTCTCGAATCCAGGGTTGTTGATGTTGTTTCCTCTTCCCCGGGATTTCCAAGAGAGTCGTAAGCCCTGACCTTGATATGCCAGGTTATATCGGTTGTCATCTCGGGGATACTGAAACTCTGACCTAACACATGGTCCCGATTGTGAACATTTGAAACGAACAGCGGGTCAGTGGACCAGAGAACCTCGTAATAGGCCACTCCGGATCCGTTATCCTCCGCTCCTTCCCATTCGAGCGGGACAGGTCCTGCCGGTAGGTATTCCATGAGCGGTGTCAGTCCGAGCTCTCCTGGTCCTTTATGGTCCTGGATCGACCATTCGACCTCTGACCAATCCGAATCGTGATGGAATTTGTCAGCAGCCATGACCCTTGCGTAATACTGTGTATCATCCTCCAGACTGTCGAAGGATGCCTGGGTCTCGTTCGTATCTCTGTCAAATACTATGCTTCCCGGGTTGAAGTTGTAAGAGGTCGCTACCTGTATCTTGTAATGACCTATTCCAATTCCATCATCGATTGCAGGATGCCACTCGAACGTGTTCTCCTCTCCCTTCGTAT